>CAYGNI010000160.1:0-2535 GCA_964351195.1 uncultured Micavibrio sp. | reverse complement strand
CCATACTATGGCCCGGGTCAGCAAGATGTTTCCGGTAGGGTTACTAAACAAATTCGATATATATTCATTGTTCACAAAATACAAGCCACCCGCAACAACGCACGGCAGCGCAGCAATGATAGACGCCGAAGCAATCGCCTCAGACGACAGAGCCTTCACCTTACGCTTCAGACGGAAGCGCGAACGGATGACATTCGACAAATTCATCAAAATTTCAGACAAGCTCGATCCCGTCTGCGCCTGAATTGCCAAACCGGTCGCAAACATCTGCATCTCGGTCAACGGCATACGCTTAGTTGCGTCCAAAGCCGCCTCATGCAGAGGAATACCGATCTTTTGCTTATCATAGATACGGCTCATCTCCTCACCCACAGGCCCCTCAAATTCTTTGGAAATCATCGCCACAGCCTCGGAAATCGGCATACCCGCCTTAAGCAAACGCACGGTCGCCTCCAGCGCATCTGGAAACTCCTCCAAAAACTTTTTTTGACGCCGCGCAGACGCTTTTTTCAAAATAAAGCGTGGGATCCCCATAAAACCAATTACCGCTGCCAGAACAAGCATAACAGGCCCCTGCCCCATCATCTTCGCAATAAATACAACCACGACCATACAAACAACGGACATAATCCAAAATTGCGTCACAGACATCGAAAAGCCCGCCTGTTCGAGCAACAAGCCTATATTCCTTTTCTTGTCTTTTTTGCTCTGGTCCTCATCTTTGTTTTCTTTGAGCTTTCTGGCGATTTCCGCGCGGCGCTTATTCTGCTTATCGTTTTCACTATCCTGCTTTTCTGCGCCGCCACTACGCCCCTGAATAAGGCTAACATTACGCTTTTTACGCTGATTTTCCTGCGCAATCATAAACGCACCAATCGTCCCCGCAATCACGAGAATTAAAAGAACAATGATGATAAGAGCTAAAACATTCATCGCTTAATCATATGCTTCTTCCATAGCATCGAGCACGAGCTGCTCAACGCCATATTGACGCGCAAGATCATAGAATTTCGGACGCAAACCACTAGATTTCTGATTGGTAATCAACTTACCGTTCTCATCCTCACCCAAAATCTCTAGGGAGAAGAGATCCTGCATCGTCACAACTTCGCCTTCCATACCGGTAATCTCTGTCACATGCGTGGTTTTGCGCGAACCATCACGAAGACGCTGCACCTGAATAATCACCTGAATAGCGCCCGCAATCTGCTCACGCACCGCTTTTTGCGGCAAATTCAAACCGCCCATCGCAATCATGTTCTCCATACGGGAAAGGGCTTCACGCGGGTTGTTCGCGTGCACCGTACCCATCGATCCATCGTGACCAGTGTTCATAGCCTGCAGCAAATCAAACGCCTCGGGCCCGCGCACCTCCCCCACGATAATCCGCTCTGGACGCATCCGCAGACAGTTCTTCACAAGATCGCGCATTGTCACTTCCCCGACCCCTTCCAGGTTGGGCGGACGTGTTTCAAGACGCACAACGTGCGGCTGCTGAAGCTGAAGCTCACAGGCATCCTCACATGTAATCACGCGCTCACCAGCCTCGATATAGCGCGTGAGACAGTTCAGCATCGTCGTCTTACCTGAACCTGTACCGCCCGACACAAGCACGTTTACTCGGCAACGCCCGATCGCCATAATCAACTTCGCACAAGACGGCGACATAGATCCAAAATCAACGAGCTTATCAAGAGTAAGCTTATCCTTAGTGAACTTACGGATGGTCATACATGACCCGTCCACGGCCAAAGGCGGAATAATCACGTTCACACGAGACCCATCAGGAAGACGCGCATCACAAATCGGCGAGGCTTCATCAACGCGGCGACCAATCGCCCCCACAATACGCTGACATATTGTCGTCAAATGCTGATTATCACGAAATGTGATATGTGATTTTTGAATTTTACCGCCCAATTCAATGTAGATCGTATCAGGGCCGTTGATCATAATATCGGCAATCCCGTCAATCTCAAGCAGCTCTTCCAACGGGCCAAAGCCCAGCATGTCATCACCACACTCTTTAGCGATGCCCTGCAATTCCGCAGGCGTCAAATCCAGATTACGGAACCGCGCAATCTCTTCAACCGCGCTATAAACCTCTTCACGCGCAGCTTTTGCATCCATACGCGCCAACGCTTTCAAATCAATCCCGTCACGAAGGTCAAGCCAGATACGATTACGTGCGCGTTGCAAACGCATGGAAGTCATGGTATCGCGGTTAGACTCCGGCTCCTCTTCTTCCTCTTCATGCAAAGTATCCGCAAACGGATCATCCAAAAGCTCTTTATCTTTTTTCTTCTTAGGCTCTTCGACTTTTTTATCTACAACCTCTTCAACCTTCTCCTCTACAACGGCCTCTAACGCTGGCTCAACTTTTTCTTCGATGGCCGCTTCAACTTTTTCTTCGACCTTTTGTTCTACAGCATCAACCAAGTCTTCAACCTTGGCATCAACCTGTTCCTCCATTTTTTCAGACGCAGGCTTTTTCGCAGGCGGCGGAGCCTTTTTCGTTACTTGCGATGCTGTCTG
>CAYGNI010000159.1:0-2548 GCA_964351195.1 uncultured Micavibrio sp. | reverse complement strand
TGAGTGCTAAGTATTGTCGAGCTGTCGGCCATGAACTCCACACCGCATTCGACGATGATAACGGTATCACTCTGCGAAGGCTTCTGCGCCAGCATCAAGGAATCCCCCGTAACGTCCCCCACGCCAAAGAAAATATCGGGCGTCATATAATTATGCGCCAAAATCACCGCATTCTTTTGTTTCTTAAGGCGATTAATCTCATAAATATAGGGCGCAAGCGTCTTCCAGTGCTCTTCCTTGTACTGCGTTGCAAGCTGCTCAAAGATCGGCGCCGTGGCCTTCGCAACCTCATCATTATACTCTAAACGTTCCGCTGACATGCTTTTCTTTCTGTAAGCGTTGCTATAAGAAAGAAGTATGTTCCATATTTGTGGGGTCAAGGTCAATAAAGATGCCTGATTTATTTGCTGTTGAGACAGTTTCAAACGACACAAACCGCCCGCTTGCTGACCGCCTGCGCCCGCAAAAGCTTGAGGATGTTGTGGGGCAGGAGCATATCGTCGGCGAAAACGGAAGCTTGCGCAAAGCCCTCAAAAGCGGACATTTGCCCTCGATCATCTTCTGGGGACCGCCCGGCTGCGGCAAAACAACGCTGGCGCGTATCTTGGCCGACCATACAGATCTGCATTTCGAACAAATCTCAGCGATTTTCTCGGGCGTTGCCGATTTGCGCAAAGTTTTCGAAAGCGCCAAAATCCGCCGCCAAAATGGGCAGGGTACGCTTCTGTTCGTCGATGAGATCCACCGCTTTAACAAATCCCAGCAAGACGCCTTCCTGCCCGTGATGGAGGACGGCACAATCACGCTAGTCGGCGCGACAACCGAAAACCCGTCCTTCGAGCTGAACGCCGCGCTGCTTTCCCGCGCGCAGGTGCTTGTCCTTAAACGGCTTGAAAGCGAGGCGCTGGAAAACCTGCTGCAAAAGGCGGAGGAGCAAACCGCGCTTCCGTTAACGCCAGAGGCGCGAGAGCTTCTCAAAACCCTGGCCGATGGCGATGGACGGTATTTACTGACCATGGCCGAACAAGTCTTGGCTCAGGATGAAACACTGGATGAAGAAGCGCTGCTCTCTCTCATCCAGCGCCGCGCGCCGCTCTACGACAAAGGCGATGAAGCGCATTACAATTTGCTCTCATCCTTCCATAAAGCTTTGCGCGCCTCCGATGTCGATGCGGCGCTGTATTGGATGGCGCGCATGCTGGTTGGTGGTGAAGACCCCGATACCATCCTGCGCCGTATGACCTGCGTGGCGAGCGAAGATATCTCCAATGCCGACCCGCAGGCGCTGCAAGTCGCCATCGCCGCATGGCAGGCCTATGAGCGCCTCGGCTTGCCCGAAGGCGAGCTGGCCATGGCGCAGGCCTGCACCTATCTCGCCACCGCCCCCAAATCCAACGCCAGCTATATGGCCCTCAAGGCCGCCAAAGCCATCGCGCAGGAGACAGGCTCGCTCATGCCGCCTAAACATGCGATGAATGCGCCAACAAAGCTGATGAAATCCGAAGGCTATGGTCAGGGTTATATCTACGACCACGACACGCCCGAGGGCTTTTCCGGCCTCAGCTATTTCCCCGAAGATCTGCCACGCCATAAATTCTACGCCCCTAAGGAGCGCGGCTTTGAGCGTGAAATCCAAAAACGCTTGGCATATTGGGACAAGCTGCGCAGCCAGAAATACTAAGCCGCCTTCTTTTTCTTTTCGCGGTTATGCCGCGCCCAGATGTTGAGCGTCTCCACGCCCAATGAAAACGCGATCGCGAAATACAGATAGCCGCGCGGAATATGGAAGTGCAGCGCATCGGCAATTAAGGCCATACCAACCAGTAACAAGAAGCTGAGCGCCAGCATTTTGACCGAGAGGTGCTTTTGAATGAAAGCGCTGGTAGGCTCGGCCGCGACCATCATAACAACAATAGAGATCACGACGGCGGCAACCATGATAAATAAATGATCGGTAAGACCAACGGCTGTAATCACGGAATCGAGAGAGAACACCAGGTCAATCAGAACAATCATACCGATCACGCCTGTAAAGCTCGAAGCCTTTTTCGCAGGGCCGTGATCGCCGTCTCCGTCCACTGTATGATGAATTTCGGTGGTCCCTTTGTAGAGCAGGAATAATCCGCCAAGCCCCAGAATAATATCACGCCAGGAAACTTCATGCTCGCCGATCGTAAAAGCAGCAGCCGTAAGTCCGGCCAGCCAGGCAATCCCCGCCAGCATGACAATCCGCATTAAAAGCGCCAGCGTTAAGCCGATAAACCGCGCGCGCGGCTGTTGCGCGGCAGGCAGACGCGAAGAAACAATGGACAGAAAGATGATGTTGTCAATTCCAAGAATGATTTCCAATACAACAAGCGTTAGAAAGCTGGCCCACAAGTGTCCGTCAGTCAGCATCTCCATCATTGCTCTATCCTTCTTTAAGAGAGATTTGATTGACGCTCACGGTAAACCAAATACAACCCGCTGATAATAATGATCCCCGCGCCGAAAACTTCCAGAGGTAGAGACAAGACTGCGAAAAAAAAGAGCAGTAACAATATCTCCA
>CAYGNI010000158.1:0-2665 GCA_964351195.1 uncultured Micavibrio sp. | reverse complement strand
TGCGCAGCGGCTCGCCAACTTCTTTGGTGTTCGCGGATGTACAAACCCCGGCCACGCCGCCGAAATTCAAAAGGTGAATGACGTCATCGACCTCTAAAGATGTCGGTAAATGCCCGACAAACCCCTGAAGCGCCATCCGGTTCCCTAGCGCGCAGGCAACGATATCGCCCTTTTTAATCTTACTCATCCGCCCTGTCGGAAGCTCAAGCTCGTTATAGATGTTCTTGTCTTCCAAAATCTCAACGGCCAGAACCGTCCCCATTTCGCAGGACAATTCATCCGTAAGCTTCTCCTGATGCGTAAGCTCGAGGTTTTTGGTAACAGAGGCAATTTTATCAATTTGTATTTTCGTCATTGTTTCAAACCTTTTAAGATAATCAAAACACAATGCAACTCTTTGGCTGCTCATTCAAGAGTCCAATTAAGCAAGTTCGAATTTCAGGAAAAAGGCATGAAAAAAGCCCGCTTAATCGGATGCGATTAGCGAGGGCGTCGAGGGTTATTGCTTGCGACTGTCTTATTCATGATTGTATAAAAACGCCTTTTCACCCTTTTTGTCAATTTTTTTTTGAAAACTGAAATCGAACTCATTGCCGTTTGCATCAAGAAAAACCCCCCTTCGTGGCCCGGCAAATAGAGGAAAGCTGGCGTTTTGAATGGGCCCGTCTCCATGCTCAATTCCCCAAGCTGCGTAAACCGGTTTATAAGTCTCCGAAGCTGAAAAGACGCTAAAAAACTTATCGCGAAGCGTTTCGGTTTTAGTACAATTCGATTGAGGAAATCGAGCCTCGCAGTCCTCCTGATTTGGAAACTCAGGTATTTTTAAGAGCGCTTGAAAGAAAGCTTGAGTACAGGCTTTGCTTGAAGAGGGATACCCAAGTTTGGTTGGGCAATCATCATGTGGTTGAAAAATCAAGACTTCTGAAGGTTTGCCAACCCAATAGCTGTCCTCTAAAGGACTTTCAGCTGTTGCCGACGTCGCAAACACGCTGAGCAGGGCACCCACGCCCACACCAATAATTCCTGACCTAACCATATTAGAAAAGGACGATATTCCCCCTTTTTTGTCAATCTATAATTGTTTAAGTGCGCTCTCAACAACCCGCACCCAATACTCAATTCCCATCGGGATGATGTCATCATTGAAGTCGTAGCGCGGGGTGTGAAGGCCTTGATTATGGTTGGAGGCCTCATCCGCTTCGCCTTGCCCCATCCAGATATAACAACCGGGAACGGCCTGTAGCATCGCGCCGAAATCCTCCGCGCCCATGGACGGCGTGACATTGATATCAACGTTTTCTTCACCAACCAAAGCTTTCGCAATGCCTGCACAAAACGCTGTTTCGGCCTCCGTATTCACGGTCGGGTCATACCCGCCTGCCATAAACTCGCAATGCGCCGACCCACCCAGAGCCTTCGCGGTATCGGCGGCCATCTCACCAATGCGGACAATCATCCGCGCGCGCGTTTCCGGCTCAAACGCCCGCATCGTCCCGCTGAGCGTTGCCGTATCAGGGATCACGTTAAACGCGCCTGTACCCGCATTAAAATTCGTAATCGAAATGACAACGGGGTCGAGCGGATCGCTCGTGCGGCTTACCAAAGTCTGCAGCGCGCTGACAATCTGCGTGCCGATCACGATGGGATCGATGGTTTTGTGAGGCATCGCTGCATGCCCGCCTTTGCCGGTAATGGTAATGTCAAAACGCTCCGCCGCCGCCATAATGGGACCGCTGCGCAGCGCAATCTGCCCCTTGGGAATTTTCGGCCAGTTATGCAGCCCGTAAATGGAATCCATCGGAAAGCGCTTAAACAGCCCCTCATCAATCATCTTATGCGCGCCGCCCGCGCCTTCCTCGGCAGGCTGGAAAATCAGATGCACTTTGCCGTCAAAATTGCGATTCTCGGAAAGGTACTTCGCCGCGCCCAAAAGCATCGCCGTATGCCCGTCATGCCCGCATCCATGCATCTTGCCCGGAGTCTTGGAGACATGCGGTTTATTGTTCTCTTCAAGAATATCCAGCGCATCCATATCCGCGCGCAGACCAATCGTTTTGCCGGAATTATTCGTCTCGCCCTCAATCGTGGCGACAATCCCCGTCACGGCTATGCCGTCCTCAAACGCAATACCCCACTTACTAAGGCACTCACGCACTAATGCACTCGCATACTCTTCCTCATACGCGGTTTGCGGATTCTCATGCATCGCACGGCGATAACCCGTAATTTCTTCTTTAAGGTCGTGAATAGAGTTTCGAATGTTCATTTTATCTCCTGCGGCAAAGCCGCAATACTTTACCACTAAGGCACTAAGTTTCACTAAGAATTCTCAAAAACAAAACTTTTCAACCTTAGTGTTTCTTAGAGTCTTAGTGGTAAAATTAAAAAATTATAACGTTGTCTTCCTCGGGTCAAACGCATCGCGCACCGCCTCGCCGATAAACGTCAGCAAAGTCAGCATCGTGGCAAGGCTGGCAAAGGCGGCAATTCCCAGCCATGGCGCATTCGTGACGTTATTCTTACCCTGCGCCAGCAATTCCCCCAAAGACGGGCTACCGGGCGGCAAACCAAGCCCCAGGAAATCAAGCGATGTCAGCGCGGTAATCGATCACGTAAGGACAAAGGGCTACCAGGTCAGCGGCGCCACCAGCGCATGGGGCCGGGC
>CAYGNI010000157.1:0-2695 GCA_964351195.1 uncultured Micavibrio sp. | reverse complement strand
CCGCGAAGGCGGCCGCACTGTCGGCGCCGGCGTCGTCTCCAAGATTGTTGAATAATATCATCTAATATATTTTCAAAAAGGCCGGGACATCCCGGCCTTTTTTTATTTGCTTTTTGATGGGCATTGGTGCTAATGAGATGTTATGACAAAAAATGTTAAGAGTAAGCAAGACCCTTGCGCGCCGTGTTTCGAAGCTGCTGTTGATGCCGCCATATCCGAGGACTTGTTTTATAGACGTGAAAAACAAGCGCTTATACAAGCCTGCCATTTGATTTATCATGTGACAAATAGTTTTGAAAAAGTTGCAGATTATCTTTACACAGGCCAGCCTGATATTAGGACTTTAATTCTGCTACATTTCCTTCAGGCTTTGAAAAATACACAAATACCATTATCTAGGAAAAAGCCCCCATCTATTTTAACAACGGTTCTTCTTAAACCTGCCGCTTTGGCAGCGGAGTAAATCTTTCCCGTTTGAAAAGCCGCGATGGCGTGTTTATATGATTAACATGTTAATCCGCTCTGTTTTGTTATTATCCCTTTTCGCTGTTTGTTTTTCCGCTGGCGTGGCGCAGGCGCAGATACGCCCTACGGATCGCAGTTTCATCGCCAATCCGCGCTATGATTTCATGGTGCGTCAGGCTTCGGCCTATATGAGCGATAATTTCCGTTTTGGGCAGTTTCGCATTTATTACGCACAAACCCGGCAATACGACCCTTTGGGTGATAATACGCTTAAAAAGCTACAGGACCTAGCGTTTCGAGTTCAGTATGGCGAAAATGAAAACGACATCAGGGTAGCGTTATCGGAATATCAGGATATAGTCGCCGATCACATGGCCAATTTGCGTATTGTCGCACAAGTTCTGGCCCTAAGCCGCGAAGATCCCCGCTTTGGGAATGTGGAGTTTTTCACCTGGATGCGTGACGGGCTGATTAGTGATGTGATGGCCAGCGGCACAGGCAAGAGCCTGCAAGATGCCTATGATGTCATGAGCCTCAGCGAAGAGACCGCTATTTTCCTGCAGCTCGGCCTCAAGGTATTGAAAACGCAGACCGGGCAAGAAGGCTATTATTACTATAATATGCATGACGTTGAGGATGTGCTCACAGGCAAGACATGGACATTGTTTGTTAATACTACGCAGCCCATGCGGTTTTTGGCAGACTCCCTTAATAACGCCGAAAATGTTTACCAGATTTTGCGGCAGTAATTTTTCTCAAACCCACTGTCATACAAGCATTATGCAGAGTATCGCATTTTTTGATATTTACTATAGAAAGAACTGTGTTTTTTTACTAAACTTTAGGTTGAATTGTATTTCACACTCTCAGGTCTTATCAAGACTGTAATATGATTTTCCACCTACGAGTTTAATCGCCATGATTAATGTTAGTGTTACAACACAGAATGCAGAGGATATTCTTTACGCAAGGCTTGTTTCCGAACAGCAGATGCTGGCTGGTAGGGGTGAAAAAGCATCACTGGATCATTATCTTCGATGTTGCTTTTTTCACATTAATATTGTTCCTGAAAAGGAAAAAATTAATATGTTTTTGTATGGTCTTGAGGGACCTGAGGAGATTAACCTCTACAACTGTGATGATGGTGATGTGGTTATAAAATGGTCCGGAGGTTCGTGTGCTGTTCAAAAGAAGATCATTGAAAATGTTTGTAAATATTACGGCGATGACATTGAACAATACATGCCCATAGATGAGTTTTTTGTCGATTACGATCTACAAAATATTGGTAAACTGAAGCGCGAATGTTCCATTAAACTTAAGAAGCGTACCAGGCAGTCGATGGAGCTAATTAAGTGCTTTAGCAACGAAGCTCTGATTAAAACACTCAGGACGACGATGCAGCTTACAAAAATGCAAAGAGCGTTCCGTTCAAATCCGCATATTATGATTGTTGAAGATCAAAAATTTTCACTAAAATTGCTCAGCACAATTTTAAAAGATTATACCTGCTTGATCGCAGAGAGTGTTGGTGACGCGCTGCTGAAATATGTAGAAAAATGTCCTGATATCGTTTTTTTGGACATTGAATTGCCAGATTTAAGCGGGCATCACTTTGCGGAGCTGGCCAGAAAAATTGACGATGATTCTTACATTATCGTTGTTAGCAGCAATATTTATAAAGCCGACATTGATAAAGCCCAGAGAAACCAAGTAAGCGGTTATATAGGGAAACCTTTTGAGAAGGAAAATATTCTTAAAATGATTGAACAGTTCAAAAAGCACAGACTTAAAAAGAAAACACGTTAAACTCATGAAATACCCTGTTGACCTCTCACGTTTTAGAAAATCGATTGATCACGACACAGAATTAGAACGCGAACTCATAGCAGAATTTGTGCGTTCTTCCACTCAGCTGATTAAACAATTACAGGCGCATTGCAAAGGTGATCGTGATGAAGGGTTGTGGCGATCCAGCGCTCACGCTTTTAAAGGCATTTCTCTCAATCTAGGTGCGTTGCATCTGGCGGAGATATGCAAAATTGCGCAAGATATATTTGCAGACGAGATGAGCAAAAAAATAAGCCTTTTGGAAGAGATTATACAAGAACACGCCAAAGTGGTTCAGTATTTAAAGAACCTAAAATAAGGGCTTTGTATTTCTACGGGGATAATAATGGCTGGGGTACCTGGATTCGAACCAGGGATGGCGATACCAAAAACCGCTGCC
>CAYGNI010000156.1:0-2828 GCA_964351195.1 uncultured Micavibrio sp. | reverse complement strand
AGCGAGGAGGCGCCGCTTGATATTCTGATCGTTGATATGCCGCCGGGAACGGGTGATGCGCAATTGACGCTCGCTCAAAAAGTTGCGGTGGACGGCGCGGTGATTGTCAGTACGCCGCAAGAGTTGGCTCTGGCGGATGCGCGTAAGGCCGTAGAGATGTTTCGGGCCGTTGATGTGCCGATTTTGGGTTTGATTGAGAACATGAGCTCCGATATTTTCGGGCGCGGCGGTGCTAAGGCGGAGGCCGAGAGGTTGGATGTTCCATTCTTGGGCGAGATTCCGTTATCTGCAGATATTCGCGTAAGGGCCGATGCGGGACAGGCCTATCATTTTCCTGAGGATATTATTTCCGCTCTAGTGTGAAAAACGTGAAGGCGGGGCGGTTGTTTTTGGAATCGGCGGGGTGTTTTTCTTCGTGTGCGACCTCCCATTCTTTCCAGTCAAATTTGGGGAAGAAGGTGTCGCCGTCGTAATCGCGATCCAGCACGGTGAGGTAGAGGCGCTGTGTGTATGGCAGGGTTTCTTTATAAATTTGTCCGCCGCCGGTGATGAAGATTTCGTCCACGCCCATTTCGGCGCCCATGGTTTTCATGGCGGCTAGTCCTTCTTCCAAAGAGGCGTAGAGGAACGGACCTGTGTTTACGATCGGGGCGGCGTCGCTTTCGACCGCTTCCATGTCTTTGTAAACGGAGGTTGGGTTTGGCTCCGGGATGTCCTTATAAGAGCGGCTGACGACGATGTTGGGCCGGCCCGGCAGCGGCTTGCCGAGGGCTTCATAGCTTTTGCGGCCCATGAGGATGGGTTTGCCGAGTGTCGTGCGTTTGAAATGTTTCAGGTCTTCGGGCAGGTGCCAGATCATGTCGTTGTCTTTGCCGATGGCATGGTTTTTGGCGATGGCCACGATCGAGCAGAGTTTTGGGGACTTGATATCAGACATAAAGTCTTTATAAGTCAAAGCCATGGAAAGTCACATTAAAATCTTTCTGGATTCCGTAGAAGTCCCCCTAAAAATCGGGATTTTTGCGCATGAGCAAGGAAAGCCGCAACGTGTGGTGGTGGATGCGGAGCTGTATGCCGATCCGAAGAATTATTTGCAGGATGCGACGCTGGATACGATTATTGATTACGGCAAAGTTTATAATGCGATTACATCATGGGCAAAGCGTCCGCAGGTGCAGCTGATTGAGGATTATCTTAAAGAGTTGGCGCAAGTTTGTTTTGATTTTGATGCGGTGGTGGCGTGCAGGTTGGCGATCAAAAAGGCGGATGTTTTCGGCCCTGAGCAAGGGGCGGGGCTGGAGCTGTTTATTACGCGCGCGGATTGGCAATCATCACTTTAAATCTCTGACGATTGTTATTGTCGCGACGCTGAGGAGCTGGGCGAAGAGGGCTATACTCATGAATAAGAGATTTTTTTGTTCGAGTGCGGAGATGCGTTCTTCTTTTTCAACTTTATTGACGAAGGTTTGATCGATGCGCTCGATGGCGCGGTCTTGATTGGTTTTTAAATTCTCCAATAATTGCGGAAGGTGATCGGTGCCAAGCGGCGTTTTTTCACCCGTTTGGATGAGCTGCAGGTAGTTTTTAAGAAATTCGAGGAATACCGGGTTTTGTGTGTCTTCCATCAGGGCGGCATGAATGGCGACCATATTAAGGCGGTTTTCCTGCTGGATGTTATTTTGCCAGAGGGAGCGGATGAGTTCCTCACTTTTGGCGACTTCGCTTTTAAGGCGTGTGATCTGAATATCGTTTTTGTATACGGCCGTTGCCGAGACCATGATCGAGGCAATCATGAAAATGAGGGCGGCGAAGATAGTTCCCCAGCGGGTGGTTGAAGGGAGTATGACAGGCATCTTAGTTGCTTTCCTACACGGCCACTGCCGCTTTTATATGCGGGTGGGCTTGATAATTTAATAGCTCAAAATCCTCGAATTTGAAATCAAAAATATTGGTGACAAGAGGGTTGAGGTGCATCTCTGGCAGGGGGTATGGCTTGCGGGTGAGCTGCTCGCGCGCTTGGTCGAGGTGGTTGGAATACAGATGCGCATCGCCGAGCGTATGGATGAATTCGCCGGGTTGCAGGCCTGTTACCTGCGCGATCATCATAGTGAGCAAGGCGTAAGAGGCGATGTTGAACGGAACGCCCAAGAAGATATCGGCGCTGCGCTGATAAAGCTGGCAGGAAAGTTTTCCATCCGCCACATAGAATTGGAAGAAAGCATGGCACGGGGGCAAAGCCATTTGGTCGACCACGCCAGGGTTATATGCGACGACGAGTAGGCGGCGAGAGTCGGGGTTTGTCTTGATTTGTTCGATGACGTTTGAAAGCTGGTCGATGGCCTGGCCGTCGGCTGTTTTCCAGCTGCGCCATTGTTCGCCGTAAACAGGGCCGAGGTCGCCGTTTTCATCGGCCCATTCGTCCCAAATTTTAACGCCGTTGTCTTTGAGGTATTTGATATTCGTATCGCCCGCGATGAACCACAGCAATTCATGGATAATAGATTTGAGGTGGCATTTTTTCGTGGTTACGAGGGGGAAACCTTCTGAGAGGTCGAAGCGCATTTGGTGGCCAAACACGGAGAGCGTGCCTGTGCCTGTGCGGTCTTCTTTTTTGATGCCGGTGTCGAGAACGCGGCGCATGAGGTCATGATATTGTTTCATGGCTTTAATATGGGTGATTCCGCGCTTTGGGGGAAGGGGGCTATCTTTTGGTGTCCACGGCTAATTTTCACGGTTTTTGTCAAAAATCCATATTTTCTTTGAATTTTAAGGCTTTCGATCTATAATAATAGATGCTGGCTTGTCCAGCTATGACGCTAAACGTGGTT
>CAYGNI010000155.1:0-2921 GCA_964351195.1 uncultured Micavibrio sp. | reverse complement strand
ACGAAGGCGAAGTGCCTGCGATTTTGAACTCGCTGGAGACTGAAAACAACGGCAAGAAGCTTGTTCTTGAGGTTGCGCAGCATCTTGGTGAAAACACCGTGCGCGCGATTGCGATGGATATGACCGATGGTCTTGTTCGTGGCCAAGAGGTTGTTGATACCGGTGAGATGATTTCTGTGCCGGTTGGGCCGCAGGTTCTCTCGCGCATTATGAACGTGACTGGTGAAGCGATTGACGAGGGTCCTGCGCTGGAAGCCAAAGCATATTGGCCAATTCACCGCGAAGCACCAAGCTTTGCTGAGCAGGCGACGGAAGTTGAGCAGCTTGTGACCGGGATCAAGGTTGTTGACCTTCTATGTCCATACGCAAAGGGCGGTAAGATTGGTTTGTTTGGTGGTGCCGGTGTTGGTAAGACCGTTACAATTCAGGAATTGATCAACAACATCGCGAAAGGCCACGGCGGCGTGTCCGTGTTTGGCGGTGTTGGTGAGCGTACGCGTGAAGGGAACGACCTCTATCATGAAATGATGGAAGCGGGCGTTATTAAAGAACACGATTACAAAAACTCAAAAGTGGCGCTTGTATTCGGTCAGATGAACGAGCCGCCGGGTGCGCGTGCGCGTGTTGCTTTGTCTGCACTTACGATGGCGGAATATTTCCGCGATGAAGAAGGCCAGGACGTTTTGTTCTTCCTTGATAACATCTTCCGTTTCACACAGGCTGGTTCCGAGGTGTCAGCGCTTCTTGGTCGTATTCCTTCTGCGGTCGGTTATCAGCCAACGTTGTCCACCGAGATGGGGCAGATGCAGGAGCGGATTACTTCAACAAACAAAGGTTCTATTACATCAATTCAGGCCGTTTACGTTCCTGCGGATGACCTGACTGACCCTGCGCCTGCGACCACATTTGCGCACTTGGATGCGACGACTGTGTTGTCTCGTGCGATTTCTGAAATGGGGATTTACCCTGCGGTGGACCCGCTGGACTCAACATCACGTATTCTTGATGCCCGTATCATCGGGGACGGGCACTATGATGTAGCATCGCGCGTTCAGCAAACTCTGCAGCAATATAAAAACCTGCAGGATATTATTGCGATTTTGGGTATGGACGAGCTTTCCGAAGACGACAAACTTGTTGTGGCGCGTGCGCGTAAGATTCAGCGTTTCTTGTCTCAACCATTCCACGTTGCGGAAGTGTTCACCGGTACGCCTGGTGTGTTCGTTCAGCTTGAAGATACGATCAAAGGCTTTAAAGGCATTGTTGACGGTGATTTTGACCACCTTCCTGAATCTGCGTTCTACATGGTAGGTACAATCGAAGAGGCCGTGAATAAGGCGAAGAAAATGGCAGCGGAGGCGGCATAAAAGCTTTGAACGTCTCACTCTGACGTTGTTGGGCGTTGCCTTGTGTATGTTTATACACGTCGGCTAGCCCGCCTAGTCAGACCAAAACGTTCTTCGCTTTTTGTATGATAGATGACAAAACGAAACAAGCCGCGCCCTACTTAACGAGTGCGCATTATGTAAATAAATGGAGGCTTTATACTTAAATCGTTTATTAGCAATCTGACCGAAGGCAAGTACGGTAAGACAATCCATGAATTTAATCCTGCGCCACTGTCGCAGGTTAATCGCAGCTTTTTGAATTTTATGGTGAATGAAAAGGCAGGAAGAAAAAAGCTGATACTGGTTTTGCAAGAAGACGAAGGGCATGAAATAGAACGTGAATTTTGCGACGTCGATATTGAATGTCTGGATGATTTAACGCGCCTCATTGAAGATGCAAAAGCTTATGTAAGGGAGAATTCGTAATGTCTGATGATCGTGACGTTGAGAAAGAATATACGAACACGCAATTCATAGAAAAATTGCGCCGTTTGGCGGATTCAATCGAGTCCGGTGAGAATTTTGAAATACAGATTGCGGGGGAGAGGATTTATGTTCCAAACCGCGCGCGTTTCACAATCGAGCATGAGCGCGGCGACGGCGAGCATGAAGTAGAGTTTCAGATTAAATGGGAAGATGAAGAATGAGCGATGTCATACAATTTGAACTTGTATCTCCTGAACGGCGGTTGTTTTCGGAACCGGTGAATATGGCGGTTATTCCCGGTGCCGAAGGGCGGTTTGGCGTTTTACCTGGTCACAGCGCGCTTGTGGCGGCGCTCAAGGCGGGTGTTGTTGAGCTTGAAATTGAAGGGCAGGATAACCGCAAGATTTTTATCGCGGGTGGCTTTGCCGATGTCACCGCAGAGCAATGTATCGTACTGGCGGAAGAGGCCGTGAATATTGCGGATATCAATAAAGATGCGCTTGAGCAGGAGATCGCGAATTTGACTGAAGACCTTGGTCTTGCGGCGGAGCCTGCCGATCAGGCGCGAATCCAAAAACGCCTTCAGCTTGCGGGTGCGAAGCTTCAAGCTGCGCTTGCAGCTTAATTTACTGAGAATTATTTGTTGTGACTGATTTTAACTGCGTTTTATCCCAAGCGGCTCAAGATACAAGAGCCTTGTTTGAAAGAGCCCTACCAACCCTCAAGGCATCAGAATATTTGAGCTTTGCATTTCGTCAAGGTTGCTCTGGCGATAGCGCAGCGATATTGGTTGTTTTAGAACGTTTAGGGCACACTCGATATGGTGGCAAAGTTAATCAAAGAGCGCGTGAGATTTTTGAAAATATTCGTGATGCGGCTCCGGAGAAAAATCCATATGTACAGGCTGTTTGGGAAAAGCGTGTTCCCCTTAATGATTTGGGTTTGTAATTTTAATCTTCCCGCTTACCCCATTTAGCCTCGTGGAGGTCGATTTCGATATAGTCTTGGTGTTTGAGCGCTTCCCTGAGAGCGGCTTCGTCAGTGCCGACGGTGAAAAGCTTGAGGCAGTTTTGCGTGATAAACGTTTCCTTTGCGGCCGTTTCAAAC
>CAYGNI010000154.1:0-2924 GCA_964351195.1 uncultured Micavibrio sp. | reverse complement strand
CGTGACATCTTTATCGATGAAATGATGCTTCAACGCACCCGCCACATGAAGCGCCACACAACCAATAATGACAAACGCCAAAACTTCATGAACGCTACGGCTCACCTCGAAAATATTTTCGTCCTTAGGCACGATTTTCGGCACATCAAAAAGCCCGAAAAAATTGATCGGAAAATCACCGGCCGAAGACATCACCCAACCCGATACCGGCATCGCTATAATCGCTATATACAAAACGAAATGTATCGTTTTTGAAAGTGCTTTTTCCCAATTCTGATGCGATCTTAAAGAAGGGGGCACTGAGAAAGACAGCCGCCAGATTATTCGCAAAAATGCCAATATCAATACAGCCAGTCCCAATGATTTATGCCACCCGTAAAGCTCCAATTTCAAAGGACTAAAATCCATCGCAACCATGGCAAACCCAGCAGGAAGCAAACACAGAATCAAAATAGCTGAAGCCCAGTGAAAAAACCGGGCTCCAGTGTTATATTTTGATGGGTCATTGCTCATGATTTATGAACCGTGTCAAACAACCACGATCCCGCTATTGATTGCTCGCACCTTCACCGCCAAGCTCGTCTCTGACACCCTCAACCTCGATACGAAGTTCGACCTCATCACCAACATTTGGCAAACCGTAAGTCATGCCAAAATCGGATCGCTTCAATGTCCCGGTCGCGGAAAATCCGGACGCATATTTTTCACCAAAAGGATGCTTTCCTGACTTACGATGAACCACATCCAGTGTCACAGGCTTCGTGACACCCAGCAGGGTCAAGTCCCCCGTGACGAGCGCCGTATTCTCACCAGTCACATCAACCTTGGTACTTTTAAACGTCATGGTCGGGAATTTTTCAACATGGAAGAAATCTTCATTCTTCATGTGTGCGTCCCACGCTTCATCATCCATATCGATGCTGTTCGTATCAATGCTCACATCGACGCTGGACTTCGAAAGGTCGCCGCGATCCAGCGTGTAAGACCCATCAAAATCCAGAAATTCGCCTTCACTGATCGAAAAACCAAGGTGATCCACAAAAAAGAGTATCTGCGTATGAACCGTATCAAAAGAATACGTCTCAACCTGCGCCCGTGCTGACGACGCTCCACCAAAAATAACACCCGCACTCAGCAGGCCCAACAAAACTTTCCGCATAATTCTCTCCTTTTGCGATGATGAATGACATGATAAAGCTATAGCATTAAAACCCCAAATCAAGGCTAATATTCATGCCGCTGCTGCACATCGTCATATTGGCACTCATTCAAGGTATAACGGAATTTCTTCCCATAAGCTCCAGCGGCCATCTGATTCTGGCGCAAGCGCTCATCAACCCCGGCCAGAACTGGGCAAGCCACATCGTCATAGACATAGCCGTCCACATAGGAACGCTCTTCTCCGTCCTGCTCTATTTCCGCAAAGACGTCCTAAAAATGCTCTGCGGGGTAAAACACATCATACAAAAAGACCCAAAAGCCCAAGATTCCAAACTGTTCATCCACATCATCATCGGCTCAATCCCTGTGATAATCGCAGGATTCATCATGAACCGCTTTGAACCGAGCTGGATGCTAAGCATTGAGATTGTTGCCTGGACAACCCTGATATTCGGTATCATCCTCTGGCTGGCAGACCGTTTCAAACCAGCTGAGCGCACAATTGAGGACATGAGCCTCAAACACGCACTCTTCATCGGTCTCGCCCAAACCCTGGCCCTCATCCCCGGCACAAGCCGCTCCGGTATCACCATGACCATGGGCCGCGTCTTAGGCTATACCCGCACGGAAAGTGCGCATTTCTCCCTATTGCTCGGCATAATCGCCATCAGCGGTGCAGGGCTCTTAAGCGGCATTACAATGATCGAAAAACATATACTGATCGAAGCTATGGGCATGGTTCTATTGGCCGCACTCCTGGCATTTATATCAGGCTATATCGCTATTGCATTGATGATGAAATGGCTGGAACGCTGCAGCTTCACACCCTTTGCCATCTACCGTGTCATTTTGGGAATACTGCTACTGGGCTTTATCTACTGGCCCGGACTATAACGAAGAAAGATCACCTTAGTATCGCCATAGACTTTCTCCTGAAGGATCACATAAGGCTCATTAAACGCATTTTGAAACGCTTTTTCGACCTCCAAAACACAAACACAACCATCACGCATAACATCTTCTAACGCTAATAATTCCAATAGTTTTGGAACATAGTCTTTTCGATACGGCGGATCTAAAAACACCAAATCAAACTTTTGTGACCCTAAATGACTTTGGCGCAATGATCCGGCATCTTTTAAAATAAAATCGCAAGCCCCATCCGGCCCCAAAGCCTGCGCATTCCCCCGCGCTAAATCCAGCGACGCCTTAACCTTGTCAACAAACACCACATGCGCCGACCCTTGCGATAAAGCCTCAAGCCCAAGCGCCCCCGTCCCGCAAAACGCATCTAACACGCGCGCCCCATCAACGGCACCCAGGCCGCGCAATATATTAAACATCGCGCCGCGCACCTTATCGCTCGTTGGCCGCACATCGCGCCCTTTAGGCTGCATGAGCCTGCGCCCGCCATACGCACCGGCAACGATCCTCATGGCTTATCCTTAAAATAGCCCGGAATTTGGTCCTTCAAAACGCGCTTTTCAACCTCTTGAACCGCGCCAACCTCAATATTCCCAAGATTAAACGGCCCGTAAGACACGCGGATGAGCCGATTCACCTTGAGCCCCAGAGCCTCCATAACGCGGCGAATTTCCCGGTTCTTGCCCTCGCGCAAAGTAATGCTGATCCAGCTATTCGCGCCTTTTTGATCCTGATCCAACGAAGCCTCAATCGATTTATACCGCACACCCTCCACCGTAATACCCTCCTTCAAGGCGGCCAAACGCTTCGGCTCTACCGTGCCCATCACCCGCACCCGG
>CAYGNI010000153.1:0-2935 GCA_964351195.1 uncultured Micavibrio sp. | reverse complement strand
TTATTAACCTCTGACAGCGGAATAATCGTTCCCGTCACATCAATCTTATTAATCGCATTATCAAATGAACCTTCGAACGTAAGGCCCAAAGAGTTCCCCGACGTGCGCCCGTCTTTGAGCACAAGCACACTGCCTTCGGGATCAAACACCCATTCAAAATCCGCAGCCAGCTTGGTAAAGCCAAGCCCATCGCCATTCAGCGCCGCCGTCAGCCCCGGCAGGGACAAAGCCCCGATAAGCCGCGCCAACGACGGCGCCCTCACGACTTTGAAATTGGTCATCTCCGCATGCCCTTCCAGATTGCGGTCGTAAAACCCGCGCTCCGGCACGCCATAAATAATAAGCTTGCCACCAACAATATTGTCATAGACCTGAAACGCCTTAAGCACCGCACCCGCATCATCGGCCTCCAGACGGAATACGCGCTTGCCGGTCTCATCGGGCTTATAGCGCATATAGATGTCGCCCTTACCCGCAATCGCATCCATCTCCAGCTGGTTGAAATTTCCCTGAGAGTCGATATCGACGTAGAGCTTCGCATATTGAACGCTTTCCTCATCCGCCGTGCGCATCGTATCCACAGCAATCGAAGCCTTCACAGGCGGATTATTCTTCGGCCCCGCCTCTTCTTCACCATCTTCCAGAAACGGTCGCAAATCCAAAAACGGTCCAGCCATGGACAGCTCAATCAAACCCGATGGCTCTATTTTAAAATCAAGCTTCCCAACGCTCTCACCCGCCACAAAACGATTTACATCCCCACCCGCAAGCTGCGTCTCACCATTAACTTCACGAAAAGAAAATGTCGAGTTTTCAATCTTCAAGCCCGGCCCAGTGGCCGTTAAACCGCTAATCTCATGTAAAACATCATTCTTGAGATGCGCTACCAAAGACACGTCCCCCACCTGTCCGGCCGCCTTTTCATAGGCAATCGGCTCAAAGTACAAGCGCGCGTCAGTAATATCCGCCTTCACATCCGCCAGCGCGCTGCCGTCGTTCTTTTTGGTATAAATAACCGAAAGCGCGGCAGGCCCTGCCAAAAAATCACTCAGATCAATCCCCATGCGAACACGCAGCGCCTGAGACGCCGTTAAACTCGCTTCAATTTTGCTGGAATGCGCCTGCCCTTCAGATTTCAAAAACTCATGATATTTAAGATCAATCGCCTCGCCGCCCAGCGTCCCTTTGCCGGAAAAGTTAAAATCATTATCCTTCACCGACACATTGAACGGCCCACCGCGAAGCGCAAGATCTCTCACTACGCCAGGCATCACCGCGTTGTTTATCGTACCCTCAACACTCAGGACAATATCTTCCACCAGCAAATCTGCTTTGGTCGGAAATCCCATATTGATCGTGGCGCTGGTTGTACCTTCCACTTTGGAAACCTGCAAATCGGGCTTAATTTCAATCGGTTCCAACGCAATATATTCCAGAACAGATTTCACTGGACCGTTCAGCTTGACCTGAAGATCGGCCATGCCCGCACCTTCTTCAATAATATGCGTCAGCTCCACTTGCGATTTTTCAACCTGCAACCCGCCTAGCTCAGCCGTCTCAATATCAACATTAAACCACTCCGCCACATAATCGAACTGTGCATGCCCCTTGGCCTGAGTCACCTGCGGCAAAGGCGAGCGATAATCAACACTCAAATTTTCATATGTAAACGCGGCTTTCAAATCGTCTACATCGATAGAAACATCGCCATCTTCACTCTTAACCCCGCGAAGCTTAAACGCCGCCGATAAGTCGCTATAAACACCCTCACTCATCTTATCGACAATCCACTCATAAGCGTTTTCTGTTTCCAGAGCTTTAGGCATCAAAGCCACAAGTTGCTGATGATGAAGCCCCGTGAGGCTCAACGTCCCTTGTGCATCAAGAAGGTCAAACTCCGCATCAAGCGAGGCCTCCGCACCCGCATTAAAGACGCCCGAATGATCTTTAAAGACATCCATCGAAGGAATTTTTTGTCCCAAAAGCGCCATCTCAAAATTCTTAAGTTGCGCTTTAATATGCGTATGCTGACTTTCCCAATCAAAAGACAAATCGCCCGACAGCATCGCATTCGGCACATTGGGGTTATCGATCGAAACCGGAAGCGTAACCGCATATGTCGCATAAAGCCCCGTATCAACACTTTGGAACGACACATCAAAGTCAGGCAACAGCCAAGAGAACCCCAGAACCTGGTCATCAACTACGACCCGCGCATCGGCAATTTCAAAAATTTTCAGATCCACCAGCGGCCCTTCATCCTCCCCGGTAGAATTCGGCCGTGCCATCATCCGCACAATGATCGCGCTAAGATCTTCCTGCGCTTCGGAATTCTCGGGCTTTTGTGTTTCCTGCGCCATCTCAAACCCGAAATCAAAACTGTTATCTTTATGCCGCACAACACGTAAAGACGGCTTACGCAAGATCAGTGCTTCGGGAGAAACCTGCCCCAGGAATAGCTTGGCTTTATTCAAACTGATCGCAGCTTCCGAAACCGATAAAATCGTTGTTTGATCCCGGTTATAAAGCTTTGCCTCCTGAAGCCCCAATAACACCGGCCCGCTCAAATCGGGCCAATGCAGAACAACTTTCTCAAACTTGGGATGAATACCCGTCTTACTGTCGTACAAAGCATCTTCAATGCTTGGCTTCACAAATCCGATATCCAGCGGCCGATCATGCAGCCGCCACAAAAAACCGCCCAAGCCCAAAACAAACAACAAGCAAAACACCACTAAAATTTCAGAAAGAGCCGACCAGCGGCGCAAGCGCTTTTTAGGGCGCTTTGGCTTAGCAACTTTTTCAGATGGTTTTTTTTCAGGCATAAAAAAATTTACTATGCTAATCATTGATAAGGGGCCACCCCCCTAGACATGACACAGTGCCATGTATTTGTTACTTTTTCACGCAAAAAAGGAATTCAAAATGTCTGAAC
>CAYGNI010000152.1:0-2936 GCA_964351195.1 uncultured Micavibrio sp. | reverse complement strand
GATATCTGGTAATCCGTCCACGTGCTCCCAATGATGATCCTGGATCAAAATCAGATCGGGCCTGATGCCCTTGGCTTCCATAACATCAATAATAGGCCCGGCATCCCCCGGGTCCACAACGGCAACCGCGCCGTCTTCGCTTTCTAATAGATAAGCGTCATTATCATTCTGCGGCAGGATTGGAATAAGCGTGACATCAATCATAACGGCGTCTCCTTCGTATCCAAAACATCCGCCAGCCGCTGCTTCGCGCTGCCGGGCTTCAATGGTTGAGGCTGTGACGGGGCAGGGGCCCAGCCCAGCAAAAATATCACTTCAAAACTCGCGACCAAACGGCCATCATCTTCAGCATAGTTGTCCTGATAATGCTGGGCCGCGCGGGAGAAAAATGTTTTACCGGGAAAAATCTTGCTGCGCGCCGCAATCATATTGCTCTCCCCCATGCCGCGCAAATCACCCAGCAGCTTAAACATATGATCATAGGTAACCCGAACGATATCGGAATCAACCACGGGCAAAGCAAACCCCGCGCGCTGTAACAACGCTCCTAATTGCTGCTTATCGGCAAATGGGAAGACCCGTGGGCTTGCTCCGCCTTTGGCCTCGATCTCCGCATGCATAAGGCTTTCCCGCAGTTCATAAAGCGTCTCCCCGCCGAACAAAGCCGCCATGAACAACCCATCAGGCTTAAGGCTGCGCCGAATTTGCACCAAAGCGCCAGGCAAGTCATTGACGGCATGCAAATTCAGCGCACTGATAACCAGATCAAGGCTGCCGTCTTTAAACGGAAAAAACTCCTCATCTCCGACAACGCCCGGAGAAAATGCACCCGCCATATCAAGCGTAACTACGCCCTCATGCAAACGCGGTCCTCGCGCACCAATCTGCACGCTTACTGGAAAATCGCGTTTGATGTCACCCAAACGGCTTTGCAGTTCCCCCGCCGCCCAGCGAAACAAAAAATCGGCATCATCAAAAGAAGAAGCAATCCGCGCACGGCTTTGCTTTAAACGGGAGCGATCAAAAATATGAACCGTATTGTCTACCATTTTTCCGGCCGCGGGCCATCAGGCTGCGCAGCTTCCAAATCTTTCATAAACTCTTCAAATTCCGCCTCAAAGCTTTCATGCAAATCCGGCGCATTCTCTGGCTGCTTGTCTTTCGTCTGTTCAGGCGCAGCTGCGGGCGTATTGGGCGCTACCTCCTGCTCATTCTCTTTTTTAATCTCAGCAGGCTTGGCCTCTTGCTTTGGCGAATCTTCGTCTTTTTTGTGGAACGGCTCGGCGCTTTGTTTTTTCTCCTGCTTATGCGCCGCCAAAATTTCAAGGTCCTCTCTATCTGGTGCCTCAACAATGGGATGCTTACGCTTGGCCACGTCCACAGACTCATAGGTCAGCGGAATACCCCAATCCGGCTGCGCCCCCTCAAAGCGCTGCTTCATAATGGCTTTGGACGCAAGCTTGGCTTCAAAACGCATATCATCGTGATAATATCGATATGCCCGCGCAATCGCCGTCATAAAATGCGGTTCTTTCGAAATGAATTTTTGCAGCAGGGCAAATTGATAAAATGGAATGAATTTCGTGCCGGGGTCCTTAAAGGCCTGTGCGGGCGCGGCAATCGCATAGGGGTGAATGCGCTGCGGCGTCATACCAACATGCGAATAATAACTCTCCCCCAGCTTCAAAACCATACTGATGGACACACCCATTTTGTCAGCAATGAATTTTTTAATCTGTTTCTGGTTTACCACGTCTGGCGGTAAATCAAAGCTCGGTACAGAAATCGTCAACCCGTTGCCTTCATGCCGTTGCGGGATCGGCAGATATTTAAGGTTAACCCCCGCATGGATTTCGCCCTTCAAATCTTTGGTCATCGGCAAAACAACAACCGTATTAATCGTGCGATCGTCAAACACGACGAAGTCCACGTCCTGCGACGTCAGACCGGACATCGCCCCGCGCGATGCGCCTTCCTCAACAAAAACCGAATGCACAGGGCGAAGCTGCCCCGTCGTGCCCTTAATCTCCTTGAAGCGTTCATCCGGCTCACCCAATGATTTCAAAAGCTTTTTGACGTTAAGCTTTTCATTGATCTTCGACATTTCAAGCTTAAGCTTCTTATCGCTCCACGTCTCGGCCTTGATACCCAGATGCTGGAACAGCGACAAGATTTGCAGTTCGAGCCGCGCATTGGGAACCATCCCAACCGTAATAGCGTTCAAAACCTGCTGCGCATCCATTTCACGAATAGCGCCCTTGGCCTGGAATTTATCGGAATGCCCGTAAAAGTTTTTCGGCGTAATCTCACCGGCCTTTTCCTCAACATCCAGATAAAATGTTTTTACCTTTTCATCGATATAATCGGGCGCAGGATAATAATCCGGCCCGTGCTCCATGATTGCGCCGGCCTTGGGTTTAAGCCCCAGATAATCCCGCGCAAACAGCGCGCTGTGTTTAACATCAAACGTCTCCATCGTACTGATCGCTTCGCCATCGACAGAAATCGCTTCGATCATGTGCCCCGACCATCGTCGTCCGTCAATATTGATACCGCCGCGCGGCACAGCATTGGCAATCGAACGCGCGATACCGTCATGGAGATATACCTTCAGCCGCCCTTCATCATCAATGCGATAGGGAATAATTTCGCTGAGATCAATGTCGCGCGCCACCACATCCATAATCTCACCAGTCTTTTGGTTGCGCATGGCAGAAATTTTCAAATTACCGGAATCTGTCGAAGAAGGACGCCTCTCCTCGATGTTCAAACTCTTCCGCTCAGCCAGCTTTGTGGCCACGGCAATAAAGCAGGTCGGCGGATGCCCCAAAGGCGATCCATCATTTTGATACAGCCGGAAATGCCCTTCGAATTTTTCATTGATGATATCTTCATCCCAATAGGGGCCGGAATATTGCACCCGCGCCCCCAGCGCC
>CAYGNI010000151.1:0-2982 GCA_964351195.1 uncultured Micavibrio sp. | reverse complement strand
GTTTTTTAGGGTTTCGTGCAGCTTTTCGGGCGGCATGACGGCCCAATGGCCGAGGGTTTCATTGATGCGCAGGGCCATTTCACTGGCGGCGGCTTTGGTGAATGTCAGGCCGAGGATTTTGTGCGGCGGCGTGCCGGGGGCTTCGGTTTCACGCGGGAGAAGCAGGCGCAGCACGCGGTCGGTGAGGACTTTGGTTTTGCCTGTGCCGGCGGAGGCGCTGACCCAGATGGAGCTTTCGGGGTTGCTGGCGCGGCGTTGCAGGACATTGGGGTCAAGGTCGCGGGTTTGTTGGGGCTGTGTGAGGTTTTCGGCGGTCATGCGGCGTCCTCCGCTTCGTCGAGCGCGGCCCATTCTTTGACGCGGGCGAGATGTTCGTAATCATTGAAGCGCGGGGTTTTGTCGGGGCGCGGCAGGCTTAGATAGGGGACGGCATCATTGGCGAAGGTTTCGATGAGATGGGTGAGCGCGGTTTTTGTGTCTTCGATTATGTCTTCCACATTGTCTTTGGGGCCCGATATTTCGGTGTGTTTGTCATTGCCGTTCAGCACCCAATAGCCGAGATAGGCGCAGGGCGCGGCAGGGGTGTCTTCGAAGCCGCCATGCTGGAGGATGAGGGCTTCGAGCGGGAGCTGCGGGAGGTCGCCGTTTTCCATGCCGCTTTTGGAGAATTGTCCGCCGGATTTGTAATCGATGATGGCGGCGCTTCTCTGCGGCAGATGGTCGATGCGGTCGGCGCGGCCATACAGGGTGAAATCGCCTGCGGTTGTGGGGAGCGTCATTTCGCCGGTGATTTCGGTTTTAAGCGGTTTTGCGGTTTCGCGCCATTCGTGTTCCTTTGAAAGGAAGCTATCAACGATGCGTTCAAAACGCGGCCAGTAAAATTCCCAATCTTCGGCATCGAGGTTGTATGCAGGTAAGGTTTGCAGTGAAATATCGTGCAAAATTGTTGCAGCATTTTGGGGAATGGATTCGGGGTGCGTGGTGATGAATGTATCGAGCACATCGTGGAGGATTTGTCCGCGCAAAGCGGCGTCTGCGTCTTTTTCAAGCGGGTCGAGGGTTTTGAGTTTCAGGATATAGCGGGCGTAAACTGAATACGGGTCTTTGAGCCATGTTTCGATGGCTGTGATGGGCAGTTTTTGCGGACGATTTTCGATAGGCGGCGTTGGGCGCGGGCGCTCGATCGGTGTTGCTTCTTGCGCGCGGTCGAGGGCGGCGCGCCAATGTTCGAGTTCAGCGCCGCGTAAATTTTCGGTGCCTAGCCCTGTGGCCTCGAGGACGGTATCGAGCCGCTGGAGCCATCTTGCGGGGACGGTGGGGGCGCCGTCGATGCGTGCGGCGTGGGTGATGGCGACGGTGGGAGCGCATAGCCCCTGCACGAAATCATGGGCGGCAAGACCAATGGAGCGTTCCGCGACCGGCAGGCCGAATTCCTTGCGCATGGGGCGCGACATCCATGGATCATGGCCGGGATCGGGCGGCCATGTGCTTTCGTTAAGGCCGCCGAGGATAACAAGATCGGCGTCGATCAGGCGGGCTTCGAGTTGACCGAGGATTTGTAATCTGGGATGGGTTCCGTATGCGGGGCGGAGCGTTTGGGCGGATAAAAATTGCTGCACTATGGGGGTGTAGGAATTTGTGTAAATATCTGGAAATAAAGAAGAATGTTCGAATAGATCACCCATGAAAATTGCTGCACTTTGTCCGCTTTCGTCTTTCCAGAGGATTTCAGGATCGGAAAGTGCTTCGCAGGTTTTTATATGGGTTTCGAGCATTGTTTTAAATCTCAAATCTTCCGCAGCATTATAGAGCGAAAGTAGCGGTGAGAGTCTTTCTTCGAGGGTCTCTATCAATGCGGTCAAATCGGGTGCGGGTTTTTCGGTTTTGTCCTCAAACGATTTTAAGCGTAAGCGCAGGCCATCGAAACCGGGTGGTGGTTTGATCCCGCGCAGGAGGTGTTCTTCGAATTTGGAGATGGTTTTGCGGGTGATGGTTTCAACGGAAAAGAATGGATGTTTAAGCAGGGACAGCAATGTGGTGGGGGCGAGATTGGTTTCGCAAGCCTGCGTGACAAGGATCAGGAATTGGCCGATGGCGCTTTGTGAGAGCGGGGTACCGGCGGAATCATCGATGGTGATGCCCCAGCGCCGACACGCCATGGCGACGCGTTTTGCGAGGATGCGATCGGGTGTGATGAGGGCGGCGGTTTTGGTTGGTTCTTCCAAAATTTGACGCATAAGAAGCGCGATGGTGGTGGCTTCCTCGTCTTGGGTTTCGCAGCTATAGGATTTAAAATGTTGCAGCGCAGCATTTAATTTATCCTTTATGTGTGGCGTGTCCCCCAGTGTTTGCCATTGTTTGGTGGTTCCGGCGGGGCGCATTATTTCATGACAGAGCATGCGGCGGTTTTCGCAGATTTCCTTATCAAGATTTGTGGGCCACGGTTTGACGGTGTAGCGGTCAATGCCGAGATGTTCGAAAAGATGTTTGAAGCCGAATTGCGGGTGGGATTCGGCCAGCGCGTTCCAGCTATCGTCGTCGATGTTTTCGTCGAGGCCGGGGAGGATGATTTGTCCGTTCGGCAGGGCGGCGATGGTTTTGAGAAGCTCTGCCGTTGCAGGGATGGAGCCGGTTGTGCCCGCAGCGATGATGCGGGTTTGGGGTGGGTGCGCGTTCCAGAAATTGCTTAAGGCGATGATGAGGGCGTTTCGGCGCTCCGCGATATCAATGACGCCGAGGCTTTCTAAAATTTTCGGCCATTCTTCGGAGAGGATTTTCAGGAAATCCAAAGTGATTTGCCAATGGGTTGCGAAATCTTCGGGGACGAGGGATGCGAGATCCTTTATGTCGAGATTTTCGGTGTAGATTTGGTCCATCAAATGGCCGAGATCTTTGGCAAGGGTGAGCGCCTGGTCAAAGCTGTGTGGGAAGACGTCTTTGGAGTGGATGGCCCGGGGAAGCACAATCTCGCGTCGCATGGCC
>CAYGNI010000150.1:0-3032 GCA_964351195.1 uncultured Micavibrio sp. | reverse complement strand
CAAAATCGGCATTTCTTTAAAGACAAACCGCACCTTCGGATCATCCTTCACAGCTGCCCGAACATCATCCAGCGCACGTTTGCAGTACCCGCAATTATAATCAAAAAACTCCACCACAGTTACATCCGCATCCTTCGCCCCAACGCTAGGGGCATCTGCGCTGGTCAAACGCGCCAGATTGTCAGAAATAGCGCTCTCTGCTTTTTTCTTTTGCTCGGCCATCTGCTGTTCTTGAAACGCCTGCGCCGCGTCCATGACAATTTTTGGGTTTTTTAACAAATAATCCTGAATAATGCTTTCAATCGCTTCTTTTTGCTGGGTATCAAAAACCTTACCGTCTTGAGCAAAACCGGGCTGGCCCATCAATACAGAGGGTCCAAGAACAAATCCGGACGTCAAAAGGAATGTTTTCAATGGCTTATGCATGGGGCCTCTCCTAAAATAATGAAATATTCTTATAAATCTATATTCGTCTATTATAACCCAAAAGGTTACAAATTCTCTATTAATATGAATTAATTATCTATCGGCTTCAATGTCTTAATATATTCCAGGAGGTCTCTGGCCCGAATCTGCTCGCGGCTATTAGGCGCCGCATTCGCCATAACAAACTGGGCCTGAGCCTCCGCATAGGGAATGCGCCGCTGTAAAACCGCTTCCTCCGCCAAATAAAGCTTTGCGCTCGTTTCATCACCCAGGCGCCCATATGCTGTTGCCAAAAGTCTGTGAACTCTTGGAGAACGCGTTTCTTTTTGCAAAGCCCGCTCCAGATGTTGAATCGCTTCACGAAGCCTATCCGAGCGGTCCCCACTTTCCATCAAAGCATGCCCCAGCGCAATACGCAGTAAAGGCGCATCGGGCAATAATTCAACTGAACTGCGATAGGCCGGTATGGCTTCCTCAAGCCGTCCAAAATCAACAAGCATTTGTCCTTTAAGCTCCCGGAAATAAGGGTTCTCAGGTTCATCAGTAATCAACGCATCAATCTGCTGGATAGCATCCTCAACATGATCTTGACGATACGCCGCAATCGCTCGTGCATAGCGCGCGGCTATACTTGTATCCCTGTCATCATATTCCCAAATCACACGTCCCGGATTTGTAAATGCAATCAGCTTCGCTTTCATCCGCTTATGCTGCTCAATCCAATGCTCGGGAAATGTCGCGTCCTTGTATGACGACTTCTCAATACGCGCCTCTACCGCATCAATCCGATCACGCGTTAGCGGGTGAGTACGCACATATTCACTTTGCTTGGATGTTGGGAGCAACTCCTGATTTTCCAGCTTTTCAAGAAATGTCCCCAATCCGCTGGGATTAAACTGCGCCGTTTCAAAAAAACTCAAAGCGGCCTGATCCGCACTCGATTCATGGACCCGTGTATGTGCCAGAAAGCGCCGTTGTGCCATATTATTGCTTCCCGCAATAACGGCCGTTGCCGCATCGCCGCCTCCGCCCAGCACAGCCGCGCCAATGCCCAAAACAGTTCCCAAAATACTCTCATAGGACGCGCGCTCCAACGCATCACGTGCCAAAATCAAATGACTTCCCGAAATGTGACCTAATTCGTGGGCAAACACGCCCATGACTTCTCCAGGGCCCTCAGTTTTTTCCAATAGGCCCGTGAAGAAAAAGATATTGGCTCCGCCCGCCACAAAGGCATTGATATCCGAGCTTTGCACCAAAATAACATTGACGCTTTCCGGGCTCATCTGCGCCGCTTTTAAGACCGGCTGGCTCCATTCTTTGAAAATCGCTTCAATCTCAGTATCGCGAATAAGCGAAAACCCACTCTGAGCACTAACGGACGAAGGCCATAGGAAAGCGACAATAGACAAAATTATAGAAGCGTTTCTCAAAATGCTCATAACCAACCATAGCGTTTAAATAAAAAATACGATACTGAAATAAGGCATGGATTTAATTTTACAATGGATAGACTTAGTCTGGCTGCCTGTGGGCTTATTTGTAGTGCACAAAGGCCATCGCCTCCTTGCCGGTGGATACTTCATCGCATGCGCGCTAATGCTCCGTCTCCAGGTCGAATTGATGCAATCCATCGGCTATCCCACCGGAATTCTGACCCTCATGAAATCTGATCTCTTTATCCGTGGTATCGTGGTCTACGCGGTGTTCAATGCGGGCTATCTCTTGATTGCCTATTTCTCTCCCGGCTCGGATAAAACAGTCTTTCTCGCCGCCTCCCTCACGATTTTCTTTTCCGCGATGTTCTCCTCCACAATCATTATGCTGTTATAACCCTCAGACTGTGTTAAGAAAAAACAGTGATTTTAAACGCACCGCGTTTAAAATTGTAAGCCCGCGACTGCGGGCCGCCCGTTAGGGCGCAAAAACAAGAAACGCGAAAGCGTCTCGAAAAAAGCGAAGACGATGTCGAGAAACAAAGCAAAAGAAAAGGTTAAAACCGCCAAGGGCCGCAAAAACTCTTCAACACGTTGGTTGAAGCGCCAGCTTAATGACCCTTACGTTACCAAAGCCGAACAAGACGGCTACCGGGGCAGGGCGGCCTATAAGCTTTTAGAGATCAATGAAAAACTGAACTTCCTCAAAAAAGGGCAGGTCATCGTCGACCTTGGCGCCGCGCCCGGCGGCTGGTGCCAGATTGCGACCGAAAAAGGGGCAAAAGTCATCGCCATCGACCTGTTGGAAATGGATGAGCTCACCGATGTCGACTTCATTCAGATGGACTTCATGGACCATGATGCTCCCAATCGTTTGATGGACATGATTAAGCAATACAACCCTGACGGCTTGGCGGATGCTGTGCTCTCCGATATGGCCCCCAACACCACGGGACACAAGCAAACCGACCATTTGCGCATCATGGCCGTAGTCGAAGCTGCCTATTATTTCGCGAAAGAAACCCTCAAACCCGGCGGTATTTTCATCGCCAAAGTTTTCCAGGGCGGCGCGCAAAACACCTTGCTCGCCGAAATGCAGCGCGATTTCAAAACCATCAAACACATCAAACCCCCCGCATCCCGCAAAGAGTCTAGCGAACAATACCTCGC
>CAYGNI010000149.1:0-3057 GCA_964351195.1 uncultured Micavibrio sp. | reverse complement strand
ACGCTCAAAATCAAATTCAACAACGTGCTGGGCTATTTCATCGAAGTCACCACCCGTCACGCCGACGCGATGATGATCAAGGCAGACAATAAGGAAAACCCTTATATCCATCGCCAGACCACCGCCAACGCCGCGCGCTTCACAACGCCCGAACTGGCGGAGCTGGAACGCGACATCACATCCGCAGGCGAAAAAGCCCTCGCGCTGGAGCTGCAAATCTTCGATGAACTCGTGGAGCAAACAGCCGCCTTTTCAGAAGAAATCGGCGCCCGTGCCCGCACCATCGCCGCGCTCGACCTCTCCGCAGCCTTGGCCGAGCTGGCCCAGGATATGGAGTATACCCGCCCGCATCTCGATAATTCCCTCAGCTTCGCAATCGAAAACGGCCGCCACCCCGTCGTCGAAGCCGCCCTGAAAAAGGACAACACCCCCTTTGTGCCCAATTCCTGCGACCTCTCCCCGCAAAACAGATTATGGCTGCTGACGGGACCGAATATGGCGGGTAAATCGACATACTTGCGACAAAACGCGCTCATCGCCATCCTCGCGCAAATCGGCTCCTACGTCCCCGCATCAAAAGCCGAAATCGGCATCATCGACCGCGTGTTTTCGCGCGTCGGCGCATCCGACGACCTCGCGCGCGGCCGCTCCACCTTCATGGTCGAAATGGTCGAAACCGCCACAATTCTCAATCAGGCCACGCAAAAATCCCTCGTCATCCTTGATGAAATCGGCCGCGGCACCGCCACCTTCGATGGCCTTTCCATCGCCTGGGCCTGCGTCGAGCACCTACACGAAACCAACACATGCCGCGCCCTGTTCGCCACACATTACCACGAGCTAACCTCGCTCACTGGCAAACTCTCCGCCCTCTCCTGCCACTCCATGCAGGTCAAGGAATGGAAAGGCGACATCATCTTCATGCACACGGTGCAAAATGGCGCGGCTGACCGCTCCTACGGCATCCATGTCGCCAAACTTGCGGGTCTCCCCGAGGCCGTCATCACACGCGCCCAAAACGTGCTCGAGCTTTTGCAAACAGGCGAGCAATCCGGGAACCTGTCAAAACTGGCCGAAGACCTCCCGCTCTTCTCTGCCGCGCCGCCGCCGCAAGCCAAACACAACGCAGAGCTTGAAGACGCTCTCAAATCAATAGACCCCGACGCCCTTTCTCCGCGCGATGCGCTCGAGGCCCTTTATAGGCTAAAATCCATTATAGAATAATGTCCTCCTGCGACTTGATCGCAGGATCTATTTACTGAATGATAAGATCCTGTGGTCAAGCCACAGGATAACGGTAGAATTAAAATGGACAAAAAGCACCAAAAGCTCCTCAAACTCTTACGCGCCAATGAAATCAGCGGCGCCGAATTCGGCCGCGCCCATTCCGGTCTTATGGACGCCCACATCAAAACCCTGACCAAGGATTTCCCCGCCGAAATCGCCATCATCGCCACAGGCGGCTACGGCCGCGCGGAACTCTGCCCCTATTCCGACATCGACCTGCTCTTCCTCGTCCCGAAAAAAGCCCCCGCATCCCTCGAAAAGCAAATCGAAAAATTCCTCTACAAAATCTGGGATTCCGGCATCAAAATCGGCCACGCCGTGCGCACAGTTGCCGAATGCCTCACCGTCACTGCCACCGATATCAAAGCCCAAACAACCCTGCTCGACGCCCGCCTCATCAGCGGCGATAAAGACCTCTTCGAAGACCTCATAACATCCCTCGAAAAACACCGCAAAACACGAAACAAAAAGACCTTCGTCAAAGCCAAACTCGAAGAACGCGACACCCGCCACCTGCGCTTTAACGACTCCCGCTACGTCCTCGAACCCAACATCAAAGACGGCAAAGGCAGCCTGCGCGATTACCAGACATTATTCTGGATCACACACGTCACCTACAACGCGCCCACACCCAAAGACCTCCAAGACGCCAAAATCCTGACCAAAAAAGAACGGCTGCGTTTTGAAAAAGCACATGACTTCCTGCTCACCGTGCGCTGCCATCTGCACGATATCGCAGACCGCCCCGAAGAGCGCCTGCATTTCGACATCCAGCCGCAAATCGCACAACGCCTTGATTACAGCCACCGCAACAACGCCCACGCCGTTGAACGCTTCATGAAACACTACTTCCACTATACCCGCGATATCGGCGACCTCACACGCATCATCATCGCGGCGATTGAACAAGAAGAAGAACAGCGCGCAAAACTCATCCGTGATCGCTCCAAAAGCTATCTCGGTTTTGAAATCATCGGTAACCGCTTAAGCTTCAATGAATCCCAGCCACTCAAAGACCACCCCGTCGATATGCTGCGCTTTTTCCGCGTCGCGCAAGAATCCGATCTTGATATTCACCCCAGCGCCCTGCAAAAAATCACGCGCAATCTCTCACTGATTGACGCGGGGTTACGCAATAACAAATTGGCAAATAACATTTTTTTGGAAATCCTGACTGACTCCAAAAACGCCGCTATAATCCTGCGCCGCATGAACGAAGCCGGAGTCCTCGAACGCTTCATCCCTGAATTTCGCCGCATCATCGCCCTGATGCAATTCGACCGCTACCACGTTTTCACCGTCGACGAGCACACGCTGCACGCCATCGACATTCTGCACAAAATCGAAAGCGGCGCACTCAAATCACAAGCCCCGCTCGCCAGCGTCCTCATCCACGACATCAAACACCACCGCGCCCTGTTCGTTGCCATGCTCCTGCACGACATCTGCAAAGGCCGTGAGAAAAAACAAAAAGGCCAGGACCACTCAACCCTCGGCGCCGAACTCGCCCTCAAACTCTGCCCACGCTTAGGCCTGACCGATTACGAAACACGCCTCGTTTCCTGGCTCATCTTCGACCACCTCTTCATGGCCGAAATGGCATTCAAACGCGACCTTGAAGACCCCAAAACCGTCGACGACTTCCTCTTCCGCATTCACGATACCGAGCGCCTCAAAATGCTCACCATCCTGACAACCGCCGACATCATGGCCGTCGGCCCAGACCGCTGGACGAACTGGAAAGACAAACTCCTGACCGAGCTCTACACC
>CAYGNI010000148.1:0-3144 GCA_964351195.1 uncultured Micavibrio sp. | reverse complement strand
CATTCGCGGCCAACCCGTAAACCGTTTCGGTCGGCATAGCCACAAGCCCGCCCGCGTTCAACACGCTGGCCGCTTCTTGTATTACCTGATCTGTCGCAGTTTTAATGCTCATGGCTTATGGTATACACCGCCGGTCAAAGGCTCAGCAACCCCTGTCGTGCCGGACATACTCAAAGGCAGCCCCAATTTTGAGCGCACAGCCAGATACGCAAAAGCCTGTGCTTCTATCGCATCACCGTCAAATCCGGCCTCTTCAATCGCCTTCACCGGTGCAGGTGCAAGCATATCGGCTAGTAATTCCATCATAAATCCGTTCTTTCGCCCACCCCCGCAAACATACCATTCCTGCGGCCCACGCGGAAAATGCTTCAAACTCGCCGCGACTGCCGCAGCGCTGCAAACAGCCAAACTCGCCATCGCATCTTTGGGATCGGCAGGCAAACTCTCCAAGACACCTGCAAAATCATTCCGATCCAAAGATTTCGGCGGGGCTTCTTTAAAATAGTCATGCGCCAAAAACGCATCCACAAATCCCTTATCGGCTTTCCCGCTGCGTGCAATCGCGCCGTCCTGATCAAATTCCCGGTCAAAATGCTTCGCACAAAAATCATCCATCAGCGCATTGGCCGGCCCCGTATCAAACGCAATCAGACGATCCTTACCGATATAGCTCACATTCCCAACCCCGCCCAAATTGAGAACAGCCACGGGCCGCAGATGTCCTTCAAAAATCGCCTGATGATAGAGCGGCGCCAAAGGCGCACCTTGCCCACCAGCCGCCACATCCGCACTGCGGAAATCATGCACAACATCCATGCCCGTTTCTTTGGCCATCCGCGCCCCGTCGCCAAGCTGCCACGTAAAACCGCTAGCAGGGTCATGCGTAATTGTTTGCCCATGAAAACCAATGATATCCGCCGCAAACCCGCTCGCCTTCACCGCCTCGATATGGATATCCGTGACCAAAGCCTCGGCCTTGTCGGTATCCGCATCCGCCTGCGTCTTTCCAAAACACGCCCTAACCGCGCCTCTCACGCCTGCATCATACGGATGCGCATAAAACCCCAGCGGATACACAAGCCCCTGCCCATCCGTTTCAATCAGCGCCACATCAATCGAGCCATCCAAAGACGTCCCAGACATCAAACCGATTGCTTTATAAATTCTATTACTCATAAAATATCTGTGTTAATCCGTGTTTATCTGTGGTTAAAAAAGCTTATGACCAAATACAAATCAGAATTCCTGAACATATTAGAACAGCGCGGCTTCATTCACCAGTGCTCAGATTTCGCTGCGCTTGATAATAAGCTCAGCAAAGGCCCACAAACGGCGTATATTGGTTTTGACGCCACTGCTAAATCCCTGCATATCGGCAATCTTACGGGCATTATGATGCTGTACTGGTTCCAGCAATGCGGCCATAAACCCATCACCCTTATGGGCGGCGGCACATCCAAAATCGGCGACCCGTCTTTCAAGGACGAGCAGCGCAAGCTCATGACCGATGACATCATCGAAGAGAACATCGCCAATATCGAACGCACATGCTTTGCGCAATTCCTCAAATACGGCGATGGGCCCAGCGATGCGCTGATGGTCAATAACAACGATTGGCTGGATGGCCTGAAATACCTCGAATTCCTGCGCGACTACGGCAAGCATTTCACGATCAACCGTATGCTGAGCTTCGACTCCGTTAAAACACGCCTAGAGCGCGAAAGCCCGCTATCCCTGCTCGAATTCAATTATATGGTCATGCAGGGCTACGACTTCGTCGAGCTGCACAAACGCCACGGCACCATTTTGCAAATGGGCGGCTCCGATCAATGGGGCAACATGATCAACGGCGTTGACCTTGGTCACAAGGCGCATCAATACGATTTATACGTCCTGACCGCCCCGCTGCTTACCACGCCCGACGGCAAGAAAATGGGTAAAACCGAAAACGGCGCAGTCTGGCTCAATGCCGAAATGCTAAAACCCTATGATTATTGGCAATACTGGCGCAACGTCGATGATGCGATGGTCAGCACCCTGCTGCGCCGCTTCACAACCCTGCCGCTCGACGAAATCGAAAAACTCGAAGCCCTGCAAGGCGCCGACATCAACGAAGCCAAAAAGATCCTGGCCTTCGAAGCCACAAAACTCTGCCACGGTGAGCAAGCCGCCACAGAGGCCGCCGCCACCGCCGCCAAAGTCTTTGAACAAGGCGGCGTAGGTGATGACCTCCCCAGCATCTCTATCGATACGAATCGCCTCGGATCGGGTATCTCCATCCTCGATCTCTTTGTGGAAACGGGTCTGACAGACTCCAAAGGCGAAGCCAAACGCCTCATCAAAGGCGGCGGCGCAAAAATCAATGATGTGAAAATCGAAGACGAAGGACAAACCGTCTCAAATGACGACGTAACCGCCGACGGCCATATCAAACTCTCCGCCGGTAAAAAGAAACACGCTTTGGTAAAAGTTTAAGAAATTTTATCGAGTTCTAATACAGGTTTAGGGCCAGTAAGCATATCACACACAAAACCGCCATCTTCCCTCGGCACTCTTTGCCGAATGTGATTGCTCTCATCCATTCTCCCAAACATAGCAAAACGATCTGCAAGCCAAGAGGCGCTCATATGGAACTTACACCAATTCTCTGTGTTAAGAGCCTTTATATCAGGGTCTGAAATTTGCGAATATAAAGCATAAAGCCTATCCAAAATTCCATCACCTAACGCCGCAGTAAATTTGGGCACAGTAACGGGAATAAGGATCTCTCTGCAATGTTCATCTACATCAGGCCATGGAATATCTGTTTCGCCTTTTACAGCTTTAACAAAATCTACCGCCCTGACAAAAATGATGGCCGGATTCTCATCAGTTGCATTTTTAGGAAACTCAAGTTTAAGCGGGGCAACAACTCTTCGACCATGATCGCATTTCATAATATAACCCTTAAATAAGATTATCGCATCTAGCCACAAAATTATTTTTTCGGCGTTTCAACGCCGCCTTCAAACAAGATCTTGCGCAAAATCCCGGGCGCCAGAACGGAGAGCGGATTGACGCTCACATCCGGTTCTTGCTCACCTTGCCCTTTAATATTGTAGGTCGCAGCAAAAATTCCGCCCGACCCCCCGGTCAAAATATCCC
>CAYGNI010000147.1:0-3168 GCA_964351195.1 uncultured Micavibrio sp. | reverse complement strand
GTTGAGGCGATTTGTGATCTTACCAATGGCGGGGTGGATTATTCATTCGAGTGTATCGGGAATGTCGATGTGATGCGTCAGGCGCTTGAGTGTTGTCACAAAGGATGGGGTGAGAGCGTGATTATCGGTGTTGCGGGCGCGGGGCAGGAGATTAAGACGCGTCCGTTTCAGTTGGTGACGGGGCGCGTGTGGCGCGGCTCTGCGTTTGGCGGCGCGCGCGGGCGCAGTGATGTGCCGAAGATCGTGGATTGGTATATGGATGGGAAGATTAATATTGATGATCTGATCACGCATGTGATGCCTTTGGAGAAGATCAATGAGGCGTTTGATTTGATGCATGAGGGGAAATCCATCAGATCAGTGGTGAAGTTTTAATGAAAATTGTCGAAGAACATGTGTGTTTTGACGGGCGGCTGAAGGTTGTTGAGCATGAGAGTGCGGCGCTTTCGTGTGCGATGCGGTTTTCCGTGTTTGTTCCGGCGCAGGCGGAAGATGCGAAATGTCCTGCGGTGGTTTTTTTATCGGGGCTTACATGCACGCATGAGAATTTTACGACCAAGGCAGGCGCGTATAAGAAGGCGGCGGAATTGGGCCTGATTATTATTGCGCCGGATACCTCGCCGCGCGGGGATGATGTGCCTGATGATGAGGCGTATGATTTTGGCAAGGGGGCGGGGTTTTATATTGATGCTTTGCGGGAGCCCTGGGCGAAGCATTACCAGATGGAAAGTTACATCGCGGATGAGCTTTATGAATTGGTGCTGGCGGCGTTTCCTGTTGAGGGTGGGACGGTTGGTATTAGCGGACATTCGATGGGCGGTCATGGGGCGTTGACGCTGTATTTCAAATATCCTGAGAAATTCGCGTGTGCGTCGGCGTTTTCACCGATTGTTGCGCCTGCCTGCGTGCCGTGGGGGGAGAAGGCGTTTGGCGGGTATTTGGGCGATGATCGGGATGAATGGGCGCGGCATGATGCGTGTGCATTGGTGGGGTCGGCCAATGTGGATCGCTCTCGCGTGATTTTGATTGATCAGGGCACGGGGGATCAGTTTTTGGAAGAGCAGTTAAAGCCGGGATTGTTTGAGGCGGCGTGCCGCGAGGCGGGGCAGGCTTTGGAGCTGCGGATGCAGGACGGGTATGATCATAGCTATTATTTTATCGCGTCGTTTATTGATGATCATTTGGAGCATTTTTCTGCCTCTTTTGTTTCCTGACTTTGTTGCTCGGCGCTTACGTAGTTTTCCTACGCTGCGCTTCTCGCGCCTCGTCAGGAAACAAAATCGTTTGAAAAACTTTCTTATAAAATAAGCTATGCGCGGCGTTCGAGGACGTAATCGGCGAGTTCGGCGAGCATATTGGCACGGCCTTCGAAAATTTTGAGGTGGCGCTTGGCTTGACCGACCAGCATTTCTGCGCGGCTTCTAGCGGCTTCTTTCCCGAGGGTTGAAACGAAGGTGGCTTTGCCGGCGGCTTCGTCTTTGCCGGTGTCTTTGCCGGTGTCCTGAGGGTCGGCCTCAACATCCAGAATATCATCCGTAACCTTAAAAGCGAGGCCAAGGTCGTGGGCGTAATTGCACAGGGCCTTTCTTTGCGGTTCGCTGGCTTTGCCGAGGATGGCGCCGGATTCACAGGCGAAGGCCATGAGCTTACCGGTTTTCATGCGTTGCAGGCGGGAGATTTCGCCGGCATCAAATTCTACGTCATCGCTTTCGGCAATGAGGTCGAGCATTTGGCCACCGACCATGCCGTGACCGCCGGACGCCTGTGCCAGTGCGCGGACAAGCTCGCAGCGTACGCGCGGGTCTTCGTGGGTTTCGGATTCGGATAGGACTTCGAATGCGAGGGTTAGTAGTGCGTCGCCCGCGAGGATTGCGGTGGCTTCATCATATTGTTTGTGCACCGTTGGATGGCCGCGGCGCAGGGACGCGTCGTCCATGGCGGGCAGGTCATCGTGAATGAGGGAATAGCAGTGCATGAATTCTACGGCGGCGGCAACGCGGCGTGCGCGCGAGGAATCAACATTGAAGAGGAAGGCGGAGTGCATAGCCAGGAAGGGGCGCAGGCGTTTTCCGCCGCTTAAAACGCCGTGGCGCATGGCGTCGTAAAGGGGGGCTTCGGGTTCTTCCGTTTCGGGCAGGAGGCGCTCAATTGTCAGATTCACGGCCGCGGTGACTTCATCCATTGCGTCTTGGAGTTTGGGGGAGGCATCGCGGGGTGATGGCATTGTGTTTATTCCTCTGGATCTAGGGGCTGTGTTGACAAGCTGCCGTCTTTGGCAATTGTGATTTTTTCGATTTTGGCCTGGGCGTCTTTGAGTTTTTTCTCGCAGTGTTTTTTCAGGGCCACGCCGCGCTCATAGCTGTCGATGGATTGTTCGAGCGGCGTGTCGCCTTTTTCAAGGCCGCGCACGATGGTCTCCAATTCGCTTAAGGCCTGTTCAAATGTGAGGCTGTCTATCGCTTGAGCTTGGGGCATAAATTCTTTTGTTTTTATGTTTTAAAGGCAAGAGTGTATGCGATGTTTGAGGTTTGCTCAAGAGGGAAAGGACGGGATATTTTTATTTAAACACGGAGAACACGAAGGGCACGGAGACAACGCTCGGTTTCAAATATTTATTGTTTTAGAGGTTAGAAAAAAATATAGAAGCAAGCTTCTCATTTTTTCTAGCCTCTAAAACCGTTTTGCTACGCAAAACTTATTTGAAACTGGGCGTTGTGTTGGTTTGATACATTCAGTTTAGAGAATGATAAACTCCGTGGTTTCCGTGAGCTCCGTGTTAAAAATCATACGAATCCCAATTTTTGTTCTAAGGCACCGCTTTTTTAGTGACGGCCTTCGGCCTATGCTCGCTTCGCTGTGCCCGGCGCAGTCGCGCCGTTATCTGCAGTGCCTTGAGGTTGTTTATACCAAACCCAACTTTTGTTCCAGCGCCCCGCAGAGCATCTGGCCGAGAGTGATGTGCATTTCCTGGATGCGGGCGGTGGTGTTAGAGGGGATGATGAGGGCGAGGTCGCAGATGGGGGCGATTTTACCGCCGTCTTTGCCGAGGAAACCGACTGTGGCGATGTTTTGGTCATGTGCGGTTTGCAGGGCGTTTAGCACATTTTGGCTGTTTCCTGATGTTGAGATGCCAATCGCAAGGTCGCCGGGTTTGCCCAGGGCTTCGAT
>CAYGNI010000146.1:1260-3221 GCA_964351195.1 uncultured Micavibrio sp. | reverse complement strand
GCGCACCGCATTCATAACGTCTTCGCGCACCTCTTCAACATCTGCGCCATCGGCCTGATTTACCAAATGTTCGGCTCCCAAATTCGATGTCAGGATCAGCAGCGTGTTGGAGAAATCGACAGTTCTGCCCTGTCCGTCCGTTAAACGGCCGTCGTCCAAAACCTGCAGCAAAACGTTAAACACATCGGGATGCGCCTTTTCGATCTCATCGAACAGCACGACTTGATACGGGCGGCGGCGCACAGATTCGGTCAACGCTCCGCCCTCTTCATAGCCGACATAGCCCGGCGGCGCGCCAATCATACGGGCGACGGCGTGTTTTTCCATGTATTCGGACATATCCAGGCGCAAGATGGCGGAATCATCATCGAAGAGGAATTCGGCTAAAGCCTTGGTAAGCTCTGTTTTGCCGACACCTGTGGGGCCGAGGAACAAGAATGAGCCCATCGGGCGGCGCGGATCTTGCAGCCCTGCGCGCGCGCGCCGAATGGCGTTGGACACCGCCTTGACCGCTTCGTCTTGACCGACAACGCGGCGAGACAGATTTTCTTCCATGCTCAGTAGTTTTTCCTTTTCACCCTCCAGCATCTTATCGACGGGAATACCAGTCCACCGGCTGACAATTTCGGCGATGTCATCGCTTGTGACTTCCTCGTTGATCAGGCTGGATTGCGGGGCAACGGCATTGGCATTGCCTTCAGGCGCTTGTGCAATTTTTTCCAGAAGCTCTGGAATTTTGCCGTATTTCAGCTCGCTAGCCTTGCTCCAGTCGCCGTCGCGCTCAGCTTGTTCCAGCTCTATGCGTGCACGGTCGAGCTCTTCGGTGTATTTCTGACCCGCGTGGACCTTTTCTTTCTCGATTTTCCATTGGCTGGTGAGGTCTGCCGATTTCGATTCTAGGTCATCAAGCTCTTTTTCCAGATCTTTCAGGCGTTCCTGTGAGGCCTTGTCTTTTTCTTTTTTCAGCGCTTCGCGCTCGATTTTAAGCTGCACGACGCGGCGATCGAGCTCATCAAGCGCTTCAGGTTTGGAATCGACCTGCATGCGGATGCGCGAGGCGGCCTCATCGACCAAATCAATGGCTTTATCTGGCAGGAAGCGATCGGTAATATAGCGATATGATAATGTCGCGGCGGATACTATGGCGTTATCAGTAATACGTACACCATGGTGTAATTCGTATTTTTCCTTTAATCCCCGTAGGATAGATATAGTATCTTCAACCGTTGGTTCAGATACGAATACAGGTTGGAAACGGCGGGCGAGTGCGGCGTCCTTTTCAATATGTTTGCGGTATTCATCGAGCGTGGTCGCACCGACCATATGCAGCTCACCGCGCGCCAGAGCGGGTTTGAGCATATTGCCCGCGTCCATGGAACCTTCGGCTTTCCCTGCGCCGACAAGCGTGTGCAGCTCATCGAGGAACAAGACGATTTCGCCGTTGGCGGTTTTGATTTCGTCGAGTACGGCTTTGAGGCGTTCCTCGAACTCCCCGCGGAACTTTGCACCCGCCAGCAACGCGCCAAGGTCCAGTGACATCAGGCGTTTGTTTTTGAGGCTTTCGGGCACGTCACCATTGACGATGCGCTGCGCCAGCCCTTCGGCAATCGCGGTTTTACCCACGCCCGGCTCGCCAATCAGGACGGGGTTGTTCTTAGTTCTACGGGACAGGACCTGAATCGTACGGCGGATTTCTTCATCGCGGCCTATAATCGGGTCTAATTTACCCTCTTCCGCGGCTTCCGTCAGATCATGGGCGTATTTGGCCAGAGCTTCGAATTGGTCTTCGGCATTGGCGCTATCGGCCGTGCGGCCTTTACGCACGTCATTGATAGCCTGATTAAGCTTTTGATCGGTGATTCCCGCGTCGTTAATATAGCCGGAAACTTCTGCTTTTTTGGCCATCAGCATGGCCTGGAACAGACGCTCACCCGTAACAAACTTGTCACCAGATTTTTCAG
>CAYGNI010000146.1:0-1250 GCA_964351195.1 uncultured Micavibrio sp. | reverse complement strand
ATCAAGTGTCTTTGCGAGATCACTTGAAATACGAAGTTGTCCTGAGCCGGGGCCGGATACGGCAGGAAGTTTGGTCAAAGCGGTCTGTAGGTCACGTTTCAGACGCTCAGGATCTCCATCCGCAGCCTTTATCAGTTTAGGAATGAGCGCGTCTTTGTCCTCCAACATCACCAAAAGCAGGTGTTCTGGCTCCAAAGACTGATGATCAGAGCGCATGGCAAGCGTCTGAGATTGTTGAAGAAACGTCTTTGATTTCTCGGTTAATTTATCAAAATCCATACAGCTATAGTAGTACGGAAAGCGTTAAGGTCAAATTGATTTCGGTCAAAAAACTTTGTTTGTGTTTATGCATTAAAAAAGGCGGTTAAACCGCCTTCTTCATTCATTACCGTACGTGTTTTAGATTAAGCTGTAACTTCAGCTGTACGTTCTTGATGATTTCCTTTAGCAGAGTCACCTAAGATACTGGAAGGTAAGGATAAATCATCGTCAGGACCTTCGTCACTTTGGGTGTTTTTAGCTTTATTTTCCTGAACAACTCCCTCATCACCCCAGCTGTTGATGATGCGCTGATAGTGTTCGGCGTGCTGTAAGTAGCTCTCAGCGAGGACTATGTTGCCACTTGATGTCGCATCTTTAGCCAAAGCGAGGTATTTCTCGTTGACCTGATGGGCCGTACCTCTGATACGTACATCCGGACCGTTGCTGTCGAATACCTGCATGCGTTGCTGACCGCCACGCCGCCCCTGATTACCGCGATTTCTCTGTCTTCTGTTCGTTGATCCGTGTCTCATTTTTAATTCTTTAATCCTTTTAAATTTGCCAAAACATACACGTACACCATACACGATTCATTGACGTATGGCTACCCTCTTAACAGGCAAAAGCACTATATGTTGGGTTTTTCCAATCAACACCCAACTGCATCTTGCGTTGTGTTTGTGCTGATGAAAAACAAGTTACCGTGAAGCTCTGATTCTGATCAACCGGGGATGCGAAAAAAAAATACTTTATCCCCACTGGTGTTCATAAAAAGATTTCCACAACCCGCGGATTCCCTGCCAAATCAGCATGTGTCCTTCCGCAAGAAAGTCTATGTTTTTCGCTGAGTCGCGATAGCTTTTCCGCCTGATCGAATCCAATCTCAAACAGGGCCATTCCATCCGGTTTTAGCAGCGAAGAAAGATTGGAAAAAATTCGATTATAGTCTTGCAAACCATCTTTGCCTCCATCCAAAGCCTGAATCGGGT
>CAYGNI010000145.1:0-3260 GCA_964351195.1 uncultured Micavibrio sp. | reverse complement strand
TGAGGCGTTTTTCGATTTCGAAACATTCGGGGGCTTTGATATCCTCGAGGTTGATCCCGCCGTAAGTTGGCTCGAGGGAGGCGACGATGTCGCAGAATTTTTCGATGTATTCTTCGCGGTCACAATCGCCGTCGCATTGCGTGTTCATGTCGATTTCAACGTCGACGGAATCGATGTTGGCGAATTTTTTGAACAGGACAGATTTTCCTTCCATCACCGGTTTGGCGGCGAGCGCGCCGATATTGCCGAGACCAAGGACTGCGGTGCCTTCGGTGATGACGGCAACAAGGTTGCCTTTGGCGGTGTAATCATAGGCCTTGAGCGGGTCGGCGGCGATCTCTTCGCAAGGAACGGCAACGCCAGGAGAATAAGCCAGCGCGAGGTCGCGCTGTGTGGCCAAGGCAGTTGTAGGCTTTAGGGCGACTTTACCGGGTTCTGGAAAGCGGTGGTAGTCGAGCGCATCCTGCCGGAAGGCGGCTTTTTTCTCTGCGTCGGTTTTTGCTGCTTCTGTTGTTTTGCCCATTTTCTCTACCATTCATAATATTTGTGCGTTTTGCCCCTAAAATTTCGGGTGTATTTGAGTAACGGATATGGCGGCAGAAGGCAAGAGGGGTGTGTTGTGCGGTGCAATAGCTTGCGCCATTTTCCTGATCACCGCGTTACTCGTCGCTTATTGTGTGTTTACACACTATGTTCCTCGTGCTTTGTGCTCAGAAAAATTGCTTGGCTATTTATCTTTTGATGGTGCGGCCGAGAGGACTTGAACCTCCAAGGAGCTTACGCTCCACCAGATCCTTAGTCTGGCGCGTCTACCAGTTCCGCCACGGCCGCGAGAGAGTAGGTGCGGATGGTTTATCAAAGTGCTTTTCTTAATGCAAAGACTTTTTTATTGCCTCGCGGTGCTTCGCACCTCCGGCGGGGCGGGCGAAAGCCCGGGGTGCAGTCGCACCCTTGTTGTTTCTAAATTAATATCTTATTTAGTGGTCTATGGAATTTAAGGTTTCAAAAGAGTTGGTAGAGTATGACGAGGCGGTTGCGTTTATGGATGCGCGGGTGGCGGGGATTCATGATGGATCAGCGCAGGAATGTGTGTGGTTTTTGGAGCATCCGGCGCTGTATACCGCGGGGACGAGCGCGAAGGCGGAGGATTTGCTGGAGGCCTCTAAATCCCTTGGGTTTCCGGTGTATGAAACAGGGCGCGGGGGAGAACATACCTATCACGGGCCGGGGCAGAGGGTTGCGTATGTGATGCTGGATTTGAAGGCGCGCCAAAAGCTTCCGGATATCAAGAAATATGTTTGGCAGCTGGAGGAGTGGATTATTCGCACGCTGGCGGCGTTTGGTGTCACGGGCGATCGGCGGTGTGGGCGCGTGGGGATTTGGGTTGTGCGCGAGGATGGACGAGAGGAGAAGGTTGCGGCGATTGGCGTGCGGGTGCGGCACTGGATTACGCTGCACGGGATTGCGATTAATGTGGCGCCGGATCTCTCGCATTTTGACGGGATCGTACCGTGCGGGATTGCGGACCATGGCGTGACAAGCCTGCAGGCTTTGGGGGTGGATGTGAGTATGGGTGAGCTGGATGCTGTTCTGCAGCAAGAGTTCTCAAACGTTTTTGAGTAATAATTTCGAGCACTTTCAATGTCTTATTTTGTGCGATGCAACTCAAATTTTGTGCGGCGCACTGGGGATTTTTTGTTATGCAAAGTTTGACAAGGACATTTATGGCTCTTTAAAACGGGGGACATGAAAACTTTAATACTTAAAAAGGCTAGTTTAGGAGATCGTTGTGCCGAGACTTTAGAAGCAGCTCTTTTTCAACAAGGTGTTTCAGAAGCAAGAGAATTCGGTGCTAGGCTTAAGAGAATGTATCCCCACCTATCAATAGGGATTTTTAGTGACGATCCTTGCATTTATTTTAGGACAGCACAGGAAATTGCAGATTCGTTAAATCCGCGTTTAAAGCCGGTGGTGTTAGAACACCTCTCTGAAAGACGTGGAAATGTTCCTTTTTTTACAGGACTTGGGCCTGAACTTAGCATGTGCGCGGAACAATTTCAGGTGGCAGTTTGTGTGACAAATGAAGATGTTATGCGTTGCGGCCGAAAATTTTTGGGTGATGCGAATAGCAAACGCGGAGATAAAGAGTTGAGGTATACTCATGGGGCGCAAACCCATCCATTTCCAAGTGGGCGATGGATGGGTTAATCCGCGGCGAGGGGGATGAGGCGGGATTGGATGTGGGTGGCGATAAAGTGAATCATTTTATCAAGGTCATCTTTTAGCGCGTTGTAATTGTTGTTTTTCTTATTGGTTTCTTCATCCATATATAATGATTTATTGATTTCAATCTGGATGGAATTATAGCCGCGGGTTGGGTTTGAATAGCGCTCGACGAGTTCTACGCCCTTAAACGGGTCGTTGATGGTGACGGTGTAGCCGAGGTCTTTGATAAAATCTTTTAAATGGCGGGTGAAGTTTGGGTCGCAGGAGGTTCCGTCGCGATCACCCAGCACAAAATCGCTGGGTTTTGCGGTGTTGCCGATCAGGCCGATGGAGCGTTTGGGGTAGGCGCTGCTTTGGGGCATGGAGTGGCAATTGATGTGGAAGACCTGGCCGAAGTTATAGTGTGCGTCTTCGATGAGGTCGGCGAGTTGTTCGTGATAGGGGCGGTAGTATTTTTCAATGCGGGCGGTGATTTCTTCGGATGTGAGCGGGCGGTTGTACACGGGGATTCCGGGTTTGACGAGGCGGCGAATAAGGCCGATGCCCGCGTCGGAACGTGATGTCGGGGCGATGGGGCTTATGCCGGTCCAGTCTTCGGATAACAGCTCGCGGTCGATGTCGGAGCAGGAGCGGTTGACATCAATATAGCTGCGCGGGAAATGGGCGAGCAGCAAATGCGCACCGTGGTCGGGGGCGCCCGCGAATAAATCATCGACGAATTTGTCTTCGGCGTTTTCGAGGATTTCGAAATCGCAAGCGTAATCAAAGTCTTTGGGGTAGTCGTGGCCGCTATGGGGGGAGTCGAAAATCAGCGGCAGCGGGTTTGATTTGGGTTCTTTTATGGATAAGACTGTCATAGTATTTATTTTTAACGCGAAGTTGCGAAGAAACGAAGTTTTATTTTAACACCAAGAGCACCAAGACCACCAAGGTTAAAAAAATTAAAAAAACTTGGTGACCTTGGCGTGCTTGGTGGTTAATTTTGTGTTCGTGAGTTTTAGGAGTTTTTATGCACGATATAAAATATATACGGG
>CAYGNI010000144.1:0-3274 GCA_964351195.1 uncultured Micavibrio sp. | reverse complement strand
ATGGCGCATATCGATGCGGGTAAAACCACAACGACAGAGCGCATCTTGTTCTATTCCGGTAAGTCACACAAAATCGGTGAAGTGCATGATGGTGCTGCGACCATGGACTGGATGGAGCAAGAGCAGGAGCGTGGCATCACGATCACATCCGCTGCGACAACAACATTCTGGAATGCGCCAAAAGACGGTCCTTTCAACGGCGACAAATTCCGCCTCAATATCATCGACACCCCAGGACACGTGGACTTTACTATCGAAGTTGAACGCTCATTGCGCGTTCTTGACGGTGCGATCGCTGTGTTCGATGCAAACGCCGGTGTTGAGCCTCAAACAGAAACTGTATGGCGCCAGGCCGATAAATACAAAGTGCCGCGCATGTGTTTCGTCAACAAAATGGACAAGATCGGTGCGGATTTCTACAACACCGTTAAAATGATCGTCGATCGTCTGGGCGCTGTGCCTGCGGTGATCCAGCTCCCAATCGGCGCAGAGAGCGATTATGCCGGCCACGTTGACCTTGTAAGAATGAAGGCAGTTGTGTGGAATGGTGAAGAACTCGGTGCGAAATTCGAATATCAGGACATCCCTGCAGACCTCCAAGATAAAGCAGCAGAATACCGCGAAAAGCTGATCGAGCTTGCGGTTGAACAAGACGACGCCGCGATGGAAGCTTACCTCGAAGGTAACGAACCAGACGAAAAAACGCTTAAGGCTTGTATCCGTAAAGGAACGATCACCGGCGCCTTCGTGCCAGTTATGTGCGGTACAGCGTTCAAAAACAAAGGTGTTCAGCCAATGCTGGATGCAGTTGTTGAATATCTTCCATCCCCAATCGATGTCGGCGACATTAAGGGCGTTGAAATGGACGGCGAGACACCCGCTAAACGCTCCCCCGACGATAATGCGCCATTCTCCGCGCTTGCTTTCAAGATCATGAACGACCCATTCGTAGGCTCTTTGACCTTCGCCCGTATCTACTCCGGCCGCATTGAGTCCGGCTCTTACGTTCAAAACACAGTGAAAGAAAAGCGCGAACGCGTCGGCCGTATGCTTTTGATGCACTCAAACAACCGTGAAGAAATCCAAGAAGCGCATGCCGGTGATATCGTGGCCTTCGTGGGCCTCAAAGAGACAACAACAGGGGACACAATTTGTGACCAAAACTCTCAAGTCATCCTTGAGCGCATGGAATTCCCTGAGCCTGTGATCGAAATTGCGATCGAGCCAAAAACGAAGGCTGACCAGGAAAAAATGTCAACAGCGCTTCAGCGCCTTGCCGCAGAAGACCCATCTTTCCGCGTGTCTGTAGACCATGAATCCGGTCAGACAATCATGAAAGGCATGGGCGAGCTGCACCTCGACATTCTCGTTGATCGCATGAAGCGTGAATTCAAAGTAGAAGCAAACATCGGCGCACCGCAGGTGGCCTACCGTGAATCGATCACAAAACAATGTGAAATTTCCTACACACACAAAAAACAGACTGGTGGTTCCGGTCAGTTCGCGAAAATCGATCTCGTTTTCGAACCAGGCGAGCAAGGTTCTGGCTTCGAATTTGAAAGCAAGATCGTTGGCGGTAACGTTCCTAAAGAATACATCCCAGGCGTTCAAAAAGGTCTGGAGATCGCAAAAGAAAACGGTATTATCGCCGGTTTCCCTGTCCTCGACTTCAAAGTCACATTGGTGGACGGTGCGTATCACGATGTTGACTCTTCTGTTATGGCTTTCGAAATCGCCGCTAAAGCAGCCTTTAAAGAAGGGATGCAAAAAGCTGGCCCGCAATTGCTTGAGCCTATGATGAAGGTTGAGGTGGTAACACCCGAAGAATACATGGGCGACATCATTGGCGACCTGAACTCACGTCGTGGGCAGGTTAATTCAATGGAAGACCGTGGTAATGCAAAAGTTGTAACGGCTCTCGTACCGTTGGCAAACATGTTCGGATACATCAACAATTTGCGCTCTATGTCACAAGGCCGCGCGCAGTACACGATGCAATTCGATCACTACGCCCCTGTGCCTGCTGCTGTCGCTGCTGAGGTTAAGGAATCTCTCGGTGCTTAAGGTTTAAAAGTTAAAAAAAGGAGACTAGAAAATGTCTAAGGAAAAATTTGAAAGAAACAAGCCGCACTGCAATATCGGTACAATTGGTCACGTTGACCATGGTAAGACGACGCTGACGGCGGCGATTGCATTGCTGTACGGGAATGGTGAATCTGTTGACAAGATCGACAAGGCGCCGGAAGAAAAAGCCCGCGGTATCACAATTTCAACAGCGCATGTTGAATATGAAACAGATGCACGCCACTACGCGCACGTCGACTGTCCAGGTCACGCGGACTACGTGAAGAACATGATCACAGGTGCGGCGCAGATGGACGGCGCGATCTTGGTTGTGAACGCAGCCGACGGCCCAATGCCCCAAACACGCGAGCACATCTTGCTGGCGCGTCAGGTTGGTGTTCCTGCGCTTGTTGTCTTCTTGAACAAAGTTGACCAGGTTGATGACCCTGAGCTTCTTGAGCTTGTTGAGATGGAAGTTCGTGAACTTCTGTCATCATACGACTTCCCTGGCGATGATATTCCAATCGTGAAGGGCTCTGCTCTTGCGGCTGTTGAAGGCCGTGATGACGAGATCGGTAAGAACGCGATTGCTGAGCTGATGAAGGCTGTTGATGATTATATCCCACAGCCAGACCGTCCAAAAGACAAGCCGTTCTTGATGCCTGTTGAAGACGTGTTCTCAATTTCCGGCCGCGGTACAGTTGCGACAGGCCGTATTGAGCAAGGGATTGTGAATGTGAACGACGAGATCGAAATCGTTGGTATCAAGGACACACAGAAAACAGTTGTGACGGGCGTTGAAATGTTCCGTAAGCTTCTGGATTCTGGTGAAGCTGGTGATAACGTTGGTGTTCTTCTGCGCGGGACCAAGCGCGAAGAGATCGAGCGTGGTCAGGTTCTGTGTAAGCCTGGTTCCATCACACCGCACAAGAAATTTGTGGCTGAGGCCTATATTCTGTCCAAAGATGAAGGTGGTCGTCACACGCCATTCTTCTCCAACTACCGCCCACAATTCTACTTCCGTACAACGGATGTAACCGGTGAGTGTAAGTTGCCTTCAGGAACAGAAATGGTGATGCCTGGTGATAACATCAATGATCTGGAAGTGACACTGATCGCGCCCATCGCGATGAGCGAAGGTCTTCGCTTTGCGATCCGCGAAGGCGGCCGCACTGTCGGCGCCGGCGTCGTCTCCAAGATTGTTGAATAA
>CAYGNI010000143.1:0-3463 GCA_964351195.1 uncultured Micavibrio sp. | reverse complement strand
GCTCTCTTTGTTAAAACTGAAGTCTTTAAAAATATTGGCGACATAGATGAACGTTATTTCATATACGCAGAAGAAACAGACCTACAAATAAGAGGCGAGAAGGCCGGCTACAAAAAAATCAGAACAAACGTCCCGATATGGCATTATTCTTCGGGAACAATGCGAAATGTTAAAATAAAATCAGCCTATTTCGCGATCCGGAACACCATTCGCCTTGCCATAAAACACCACAAATGGCAGGACGCCGTTAAGAAGACACTCTACATTTACAAAATATCATGCAATCCCTTCTTTAAAGGAGACATGGAAAACGTTACAATCGCGCGATTAAGACCGCAAAATGTCATTTTCAATTTCTGCTTAGTGTCGTATTGCGTTGCATGGAACATACTACAACTGCCGAAAACGTATAAAAGACGGAAACACGAATACGAGTTGATTGCTAAAAGCGTAACAAACTGAACAAGCCATGAGCATAGTCCCACAAATCAGCGTCATTATTCCAGCATATAATGCACATGGCACCATCGGCGCTTCTATTCAAAGCGTACTGGATCAAAGCTTCACAGACATCGAAATCCTCATTGTCGATGATTGTTCCACCGATGACACTCTCAAAGTCATCAAGACCTTTGAAAATCCTCGCATCAAAATCATAGAACACACACAAAACAAAGGCGCATCGGCCGCCAGAAATACAGCCATCAAGCAATCACAGGGTAAATACCTTGCCTTACTTGACTCTGATGATATCTGGCACAAAGACAAACTCAAAAAACAATACGCGTATATGTACAAGGAACACACTCGGGAAACACCGGCCAGTTGTACGAGCTTTTCCGTTCGCCGCATGAACGGCAAACTAACTAACCGCCTCTTATCCTCTGAAAAAAGCTGGCGAGAGGAGTTACTCACTATCTGCTCCGTCAGTCCCGGCTCAACTATGATGGCGCGTCGCGATCTTTTCTTTGATCCCGATATCGGCCTGTTCAACGAACATTATTCACGCCTCGAAGACTGGGACTGGCTCCTTAAATATGTCAGCAAATACAAACTTGGCATTCTCGAAGATGTCCTCACCGAAGTACGCGTCAGTGGCTATCCACATTATGAATCCGTAAAAGCCTCCGCCGAAACACTTTTCAACGAACATAAAGAAACAATCAAAACACGTTATAACACGGAAAAAGTGAATTTTTTTGAATCCAGCCTGCAGATTGAAAACGCTTGCGCTGCTTTCCGCTGTAAAAAACCGCTCCTTGCCTTAGGGCATATCATTCAAGCCACATTCAAATCACAGGCAAGAATGGTAAAGCTCCTACAGCGCCTGATCAAAAAAACCCTCGACGGCGATCACGACGGCATAAAAATTTAAGGCTCTCATTAATAGCCCCAACCTGATACCGCTACAAACGCTTCGAAAACACGCTCCGCACCAAACTCTGTTAAATGATTGGTATCAGAATACAAAGGCTTGTCACCCAAATACCCCTTACCACAGGCTTTACCACCTTGTAACGCACTCAAATACTGTCTTTGATCAAACGCACGTCCGCCGAAACTCTTCAAACGCTCACTCAATTCATGTTCAAATTCCAGATACAACTCCGGTATCTCCAACGGCTGAACCAAACATTCTTTTTGCGCAAACCGTGCCAAATTCGGGTCTAAATCTAAAGTCTCACGCGGCGTAAAAAACACAACTTTCGCCCCGCGATTTCCAAGCTGCTCTACGAAATCGTAAAAAGCCCTCACTTGCTCATCAACAACTTCACTGCTTAGTGGCCTAAAATGGCCGGCCATACTCACAACCAGCATCACAGTATCAACGCGCTGATCCCTGACAAACGAAAGAGCGTCCTCAACCGCCTTCTTACATTCACCGTTATGACGGTCATAATGATAAGGAATAAAGCTACAACCTCCTGCTGACATCTGCCACGCATCTGCATTCTTCAAACGCGCAAAGCCAGTAAACGGCTTTTCAAAATCGGCTGAATGAGAATCCCCTAACAACAGCATCTTACCAAAAATAGCTTTCTCACCATCTGCCTTATGCCTCAAACAAATACTGCTTTTCTCCGTTTCACAAAGCTTCCCATCCAGCCCCACACTCGATATCCCATAATCTTGCATAATATAATACGCATCACGGCTCATATTTTGTGGCGGCGACCGGTCAATGAACCCGCCTGTTTTGTGCCCAAACAAACCTAAAACCAGAAAAAGCCCCCACATTGGCACTATCAAAAACGCTAGATGCCAACGGCTGACAGCCTGCCGATCCCGAAACGGCAACTCTACGTATTTCCAGCTCAAATAGGATAAAGCAAAACTCACCAAAATAAGCATAAAGGGTAGGGCAGGCGGCAATCCTTCGACAAAATAGAAATGCGCAAAAGAAAATAACGGCTGATGCCACAAATAAAGACTATAGGAAATCAAGCCCACACCCACACAAACCGGCTGACTTAACGCCTTAAAAACCCATGTCGAAGGCTTGGCGAACACAATAATCAATGCCGTTCCTATGGTCGGCAATAACGCGGCAAACCCTGGAAATGGTACATCCTCATGAAAAAAGAAAACCGGCAAAGCAATCAACAGCAGTCCGATAATGCTCAAGACGTTGACAACCCAGTCCCGCGTTATAATATCGCGCTTACCGTAAGCCAGATAAATAGCAACAAAGCTACCAACAAGAAACTCCCAAAACCGCGAGGGAAGAAGAAAGAATGCCGCATCCGGCGCATAAAAAGCGCTCCATTGCGAATAAAACAAACTGGCAAAGAAAAGAACGGCCAGTAAAAGAACACTAACAACCTTACTCCGCGGCCAAAGCATGATTAACAACAAAGGAAACAACACATAATACTGCTCCTCAACAGCCAAGCTCCAGGTATGCAACAAAGGTTTCAGCTCAAGCGCAGTATCAAAATATCCGCTTTCCTTCCAAAACAGGATATTTGAAGAAAAAACGGAAACCGCAACAACGCTTTGTGAAAAATTTTTGAGATATTCTGGCAGTAAAAAGAAAAATGCGAGGGGCAAACAGCAAAGCACAACCAAAAACAAAGCCGGCAAAATCCGACGAACACGCCGCTCATAAAATGACACGAGACTAAATCGGCCTTCGTCGATTTCATTGATGATAATGCTGGTAATCAGATAGCCGCTAATAACAAAGAAGACATCAACACCAATAAAACCACCCTGAAACACAGAAAAACCGGCATGAAAGAATATGACCGGCAAAACCGCAACAGCTCTCAAACCATCAATTTCAGGACGATATTTCACAACATTAAAGGCTAGCGCCACCCCTCAGCTATCAAGTTTTTCAACTTATAGCATAAAAATTTAAGGAAATGGCGGAGAGACAGGGATTCGAACCCTGGATGGGCGTAAACCCATGCCGGTTTTCAAGACCGGTGCATTCAACCACTCTGCCATCTCTCCGGCT
>CAYGNI010000142.1:0-3545 GCA_964351195.1 uncultured Micavibrio sp. | reverse complement strand
ATGGTCCTACCAATATAGTTGCTTTTGAATTCCCGGGAATGATTTTTTCGCGGCGGAAATCGTCGCTTTCGAATTCTTCCGGCGTTGGGTCATCGTTATAAACAACGAGTTTGATTTTTTCGCCGGCGGGGGCTTTGATTTCAGCCGGGGTGAATGTGTGGTCTTTGATCCGGATTTCATACGATAAATCATCGGATGCTTTTGTTTTAGGCTCCGCATCGAGGTTTCCAGCTGCGGGTTCCAATTTTGCAAACCATTCGCGGACTTTGGCTTCTTCATGGTTTTCGGAGGCATAATGGACGGCCTGAACAGCTTCGTCTATCGATTCGAGCTGTGGTTGAGCCCCAGCCTTTTCAGCAATCAGTTTATCAATCGCGTTTTCAAGGGAGTAGCTGATTTCATGGATCTTTTCGAGCTGCGAATCTGTGAGTTTGCCATTTTTCAGAATTTCCGCGATTTTGGCGTTATTGTCTATCAACCCTTTTTTGGCCTGTGCGGTTGTTTCAAAATTTTCTGCTTCGTAATGCTCAACGCGCTCGTCATCATGATGATCATGATCTTCCGCTGCGTGAGATAAAGGTGTAAAGCCAAGAGACATTGCAAAAAGGAGTGTGATAAACAGTTTCATAAGAGCTTTTCCGCGTTTGTTGATAATACTACGCTTCTTTTATTCCATCTGTTTTGAAAAGTAAATGATAATTATTCTCAAAAACTGGGTTGACATTGAGAATGATTCGCATGCTAATGAGCTTAGCTTTTGTGATTTGAGAATAATTCTCATTTACATCTTTATATTTAAAACTTCATACCTATTAAGAGAGAAATCAAAATGAAAAGAACTTTACTCATGTCCGCCTGTGTTTTGGGCCTTGTGGCGGCTGCGCCTGCTTTTGCTGCGGAGGGGGATCTGCCTTCGCGCGAGGAAATGTGGAAGATGATTCAAATGCAGCAGCAGCAAATCCAGGCATTACAAGGTCAGGTCCAAAACCAAGATAAAAAAATTGTTCAAACAGAGGCTAAAGTTGAAGAGACAGCGAAAGTAGCGGAAGCTGCGCAAGAAACCGTTGCGTCCATAGAGCCAGCAGCAGGTGGCGGCAATGGGTGGTGGGATCGCACGTCAGTTGGTGGGTATGGAGAACTCCATTACAATGGGGGTGATGTTGATCAAATCGATTTCCATCGCTTTATTATTAATCTTAATCACGAATTTAATGACGATATTCGCCTGCAATCTGAACTTGAAATTGAACATTCTGTAATAGGTGACGGGCAGGAAGGCGATGTTGTTCTTGAACAAGCTTTGCTTGAGTTTGATCTGACCGAAGATGATGCGCATAAGGCGCAGGCCGGGGTTTATTTGCTTCCGCTCGGTATTTTGAATGAAGTGCATGAGCCCCCAACATTCTTTGGTGTTGAGCGTAACATTGTTGAAACCCAAGTGATTCCATCAACATTCCACGAGGCGGGCGTGCAATTCCTTGGTAATTTAGGTCAGTCAGGCTTTAGCTATAATGCCGGTGTTCACTCCGCATTATCGGTTGATCCATCGACATTCAGCATCCGCGGCGGCCGCAACAAAGTGGCCAATGCCGAAGCAACTGATCCGGCCTTTACGGGGCGTGTAAGATGGTCGGGGTATCCCGGTGTTACACTTGGGGTTGGTGGACAATACCAATCTGATATTACTCAAGATGCCAATGATTCTGAACAAGCCAGCGCAACTTTGGTTGAAGCGCATGCGGATATCCGTCAAGGTGGATGGGGGCTTCGTGGTCTTTATGCCCGTTGGGATATCGATAGTGATGCCGCCGAAGCGCTTGGTGCGGATGAGCAATATGGATGGTATGTTGAACCCTCTTATCGTTTCGAAGTTCCCTTTGGCTATGATGATGGATATGGTGAGCTTGGCGTCTTTACCCGATATAATGAAATTGATTTAAAAAGCGGTTCCGGGGCTACTGATGGCAAAACAGAACAGGTCGATGTTGGTTTGAATTATTGGCCTATACCAAATGTTGTGCTAAAAGCCGATTACAACTTTATTGACGGGCCCAACGATACTGATGACAGCCGCTTTAATGCGGGGATCGGTTATCAATTCTAAGAAAGTAACTTCATGAAAAACCTGCTCGCAGGCTTTATCATCCTCCTGATCTCACTCGCCAGTGCCAATGCGCTGGCGAGTGAGGACGTTTATCAGTCACCTGATAGTTTTCTTTCTGAAACTTTTGGCGGTGGGGTTCCTGCTCCTAAAACTCTCAGCGTATCCGGCCAAACAAAAGAGCGTATGAGCAAAATTATGGGCTCACACTATAACATGCCAAGCGTTCAATATTGGGAAAAGGATGGGCGTACAGCCTGGATTTTGGAAGAGATCGGCAAGTTTGAGCCGATCACGACCGGGTTTGTTGTCGGATCCGATGGAACGCTGGAGCGTGTGAAGGTTTTGATTTACCGCGAGAGTCATGGTTGGGAAGTGAAGCATGAGTTTTTTACGCGTCAGTTTGAAGGTGCAGGTTTAAAGCGTGAGAAAAAGCTGGATCAGCGGATTGATGGGATTTCGGGCGCGACTTTATCAGTGAATGCCTTAAAGCGGCTTGGGGCTCTTGCGTTACTCTTACACAAGGACGTAAGCTCCGGGTCATGAAAATTCCAACCATCAAAGTTCCTCGCAGTTTGATGTTTCGCCTGCATTGGCGCATTGGTTTATGTGCGGCGTTTTTTGTTTTGTGGTTGGCGGTGACAGGTATTTTGCTAAATCACAGCCGGGCACTTGGCTTTCATCATGTCTTTTTGGATAACCCCGTGATTTTGTCAGCGTATAACATGAATGTTTCTGAGGAGTTGCGCGGGCAGGGGGTCAATCTTGAGAAACTGATTTTGGATCTTCATACGGGCAATTTTTTCGGTCTGTCGGGCAAGCTGATTTCTGATTTGGCGGCGATTGCCATGATTTTTGTAACCTTAAGCGGATTGTATAATTTATGGATGCGCAAACGCAAAAAATAGACACCAGCATGACACGGCGAAGGTTTTTATCTGTGTGTGCGATGGCGGGAGCTTATGCGGCGATGCCGTGGGCGGATGCGCTCGCGAGTGTTCCCGTGCATCGTTGGAGCGGGGTTTTGCTGGGGGCTGAGGTGAATTTGAGTTTGGCGCATCCCAGCCGAGAGGCGGCGGAGCGGATTTTTGATGTTTGTGTTGGCGAGGTTAAGCGTCTTGAGCAGATTTTTACGTTGTATGATTCTCATTCGGAGCTGTCGCGGCTGAATGCCAATGGGGTTTTATATGATCCCTCACTTGAGTTTGTCGATATTTTGCAGCAGGCGGCAGAGTATAAAGCACTTAGCGGCGGGGCGTTTGATGTGCGTGTTAAGGCGATTGAGGACGGGATTGCGTCTGCATTTGCCGATGATCAGGATATTGTGATTGAAGATGACAGGATTCTTTTTGCCAAAAAGGATATGCGCATTACATTGAACGGTATTGCGCAAGGTTATATTACCGACCGGATCACGAATTTATTACGGGATGAGGGATTGAGC
>CAYGNI010000141.1:0-3570 GCA_964351195.1 uncultured Micavibrio sp. | reverse complement strand
CGACCGTGCGACCCGAACATCTGGCTCCCCAGTCCGATGTCGGAGCTGTTGAAGAGGTGCGCGAAGACGTTATGAATGCGGTGCGCGCGGCCTTCCGCCCGGAATTCCTCAATCGCCTTGACGAAATCCTGCTCTTCAAACGCCTTGATAGAACATTGATGACCGGCATTGTCGATATCCAGTTAAGATATCTTGATAAGCTCTTGGCGGATCGCCGCATCACGCTTGAAATCACCGACAAGGCTAAAGCCTGGCTGGCGGAGCAGGGCTATGACCCCGCCTATGGCGCTCGCCCGCTCAAACGCGTGATTCAGACCAATGTGCAAAACAAGCTGGCGGAGATGATTCTTCAAGGTGAAATTATGGACGGCGCAAAAGTCGTGGCTGATATGAAAGATAAAGCGTTAAACTTTAGAGTGGAAACGCGTAAGAGCGTTGCAAACGATAAAGCAGCCTAACCAATTGCCTCACACGCGTTTTTCGGGTACTCTAAAAGCTGTCTTGTTTCCACTTCTGGAAAGAAATCTTCATATGCGCGCAGTATTCTCATTGATGTCAGTCCTCATCCTGCTTGGCGGGTGTTCTTACGCCTTCGACAGATCGACCCAAGATGTCACGATTCTGACACCCGGTGCAGAGCACGCAATGTGCTATGTTTATGTCGACGGCTTGCGGCACAAGGTTTATCCGCCGCAATCCACCATCATCACAAAATCCGAAGAAGATTTGATCGTTGATTGTCTGGCGCCCGGCAACCGCCGTAAGAAAGTTGTGATTGAGCCAACAATTACAGAAGCTGCAAAATATAACGTTGCCAATTTGGGGCTCGGCCTGCCGGTCGATTATCTTTCTAAGGCTTTATATGAATATCCGAGAATTCTGGAAGTAAACTTCACTGATTCAAAACCTTCAGCGGAGCCAATGCCGGCGCAAAATAAACCTGATGTGAGAACACCTGAAGATATTCCTGTTGAGGAATTCCGCCCAAGTCGCCCGATTCTTAATGCTGATCGTGACCAGCCGCCGATCGAGATTCGTTCGCGCTACGAAGCAAATGCGATTGAAGCATCTTCGGGGGACGACGTATTTCAAGAAAGCGGCGACGAAACGTATGAAGGTAAGGGAAGCCTGCGCGACGTGATCAACACCTATAGCGGAGCGATTAATCCGTCCGAGCCCGCCGAAGACGCGCCCATAGTGATTGTCCCTGGTGAATAATTAATCAAGACGGCGGATATCGAGAATGCCGCCATAAGCCTTGGTCACAGCATCCAAATCTTCAATGCAGACCTTCATATGCCGCGACGTGGCGTTCAAAAGCCGCGTATCATCAATCATGATACCCACATGGCCTTTAAAATAAACGAGATCCCCGCGTTGCGGCGCTTCGTCTTTAACAGACACGCCAACGCTGCCAACCTGATCTTTCGTATCCCGGGCACACTCATACCCCGCACCCAATAATGCAAGCTGCACAAGGGCCGAGCAATCCAGCCCGATAGACGTGCGCCCGCCCCACAGATAAGGCGCATGCAAAAACATCAACGCGTCTTCGACGTAATCGGCGCTTTTTTGCGCGAACTCGGACATATGCGCGCCATAAACCCAGCCCCCTTGCTCCAAAAGCCAAAATCCATTGTCTTCCATCATGACGCTCAAAGGGCTTTGGAAGGAGAGGGCGCGCAACGGCGGCGATTTAAAATCAGGCTCGCAAAACGCAAAGCTGCGCAAGGCGGTAATTTTATGCGTCGGTTCACTGGGCTCATCATCAAGCACGCCGCTAAAGACATAGCCTTCATACCCGTCGCGCAGATTGATGCCTTTAACCCATTCATCACTTTCTTCGATAACTTTGATCTGTTCACCAAACAGCATCTCACTGACAGCATCCGCCGCTACGTCTGGTTCGGCATTCATGACGCTGCTATCGGCAATCACTTGATAAATCGTATCAGCCATAACGCTCTTCTATCAGGGCCAAACACGCGCGTAGCCCCATCTCTGTGGCGCCCTTGGCGCGGCCGGGCTTGCCGTTATTTTCCCACGCGAAAATATCCAGATGCACCCAATCGGGCTTTTGCCCTTTATGCTCAACAAGGAATTTTTGCAAGAACAGTGCGCTGTAGATGAGGTCGCCGGGCACGCCCGCACTGTTCACAAGATCAGCAATCGGACTCTCTATGGTGGCGTGATAAGCCTCCCACAGCGGCATACGCCATAGAGGGTCTTCTAAATCCAAAGCATGCTTTTGCAAAGCCGCCCCGACCTTATCGGAGTTCGAGAACATCGCGGGCACATCTGGCCCCAAAGCCGCGCGCGCAGAACCGGTCAGCGTCGCAAAATCAATCACAAGATCGGGTTTGGTTTCGGTCGCATACGTCAGTGCATCGGCGAGAATAAGACGACCTTCCGCATCCGTATTGGTGTTCTCAACGCTGAGCCCCTTGCGCGAGGTCATGATATCGCCGGGACGGAACGACGCCCCGCCCACCGCATTTTCAACGCACGGAATAATAATCCGCAAATGCACAGGAATCTTCAGGGCCATCACAAGCTGCCCGAGCGCTAAAGCATGCGCCGCGCCGCCCATATCCTTCTTCATCAACCGCATATATTGCGAGGGCTTAATGTCCAGCCCGCCAGTGTCAAACACAACGCCTTTGCCGATAATCACCAGCTTGGGATCAGACGCCTTGCCATGCGTAATCTCCAGCAAGCGCGGATCACGCGGGCTGCCCATGCCGACCGTATGAACAAGCGGAAAGTCTTTCTTAAGCTTGGCACCCTTAATGACGGTAAGCTTGGCCTTATGCGCAGCGGCAATCTTTTCGGCCGCCTCCTCCATCTCATCAGGACCCATATCATTGGCCGGGATGTTTATGAGGTTGCGCAGCATATACACCGCCGCGATATAAGCTTCAACGCGTTTTTTATCCGCATCCTTATGCCAGACAAGCTTGAGCGCCGCTTTATTCGCACTTTTGTAGGGATCAAACACATAATGCGCGAGGCCCCAGCCGATAAAGCCCTGCGCCATCACGCCTTTTTTCAGCCCGCTAGCCTTTAGCTCAAAACTGCAGCCCTCAAGAAAGTCTTTCGAAAACGACCCACGCAGGATATCAACCAGCTTGGCAAAGTCATACAAAGTCGGATCATCGCTGAGGCCAAAGTAAAGACGCTTAATTTTTCCATTCGCCCCGCGCTCCGCCAGAGCTTTAGAGCTTTTCGCGCCAAAGCCTTCATCCTTAATTTGCGCCTTAAGCGCCGCGCTTTGCTTTTTTAGCCACGCATCATAGGATTTCTCGGCAATCAGCTCCAAAGGAACATGATCACTCTTCTTCGAGGTGATAAAAATTTTAGGAGTTGTAAATACGCGATCGGTCATAAGTCTTTATAAAATGTCCGCGCAAATGAAACAATGTTTAAACCTTGCATAAGCCGTTGATCCCACATTTTTTATCTGCTATCAGATGTATTAACTGGCGACGTGGCCGAGCGGCTGATGGCAACAGTTGGCTAAATCGTCATACGTGGCAAGATCGATCGTGGGTTGCGATCGTGGCGGCTCCG
>CAYGNI010000140.1:0-3684 GCA_964351195.1 uncultured Micavibrio sp. | reverse complement strand
CTCGGCATGTCACGCGGTTTCCGCTCCAATTGTGAAAATACTCATGCGCAATCACGCTCTCCACGCGCATAAAATCGGAATCCGTCGCCGTTTCCTGCGCCGCCAGCACAAGCGCCGTGTTAAAGATATTCAGCGACGTATTTTCCATCGCCCCCATATTGAAATCACTAACCGCAACAATGTTGAACAAATCCAGCTCATATTCCAGGCCGTACGTGTCCTCATCCCATTTCATCGCCTTCTTCAGACTTTCCATCGCATGAGCGCATTGGCCCTCATCGCCGGGGCGTACATAGATATACAAATCAACATTGCGGCCGGATTTCGTCGTAAAAGCATCATGAATCTGCGTTAAATTCCCTGCAACAAGGGCAAAAAGATAGCAAGGCTTTGGAAACGGATCATGCCATTCCACAAAATGCCGCCCGTTCTCAAGCCGCCCAACGTCGCCGCGATTGCCGTTGGATAGCAAAACAGGAAAACGCTCATCGGCCTCAATACGGACATCAAAAACCGTCAGCACATCCGGCCTGTCGGGGTAATAGGTAATCCGCCGAAACCCTTCCGCTTCACATTGTGTACAATACGTATCCCCAGACTTATACAAACCCTCAAGCCGGGTATTGTCTTCAGGGAAAATTTTGGTAACGATCTCAAGCTCAAATTCATCATTCGTAGGCAGGAAAATCAATTCCTCATCCGTAACCGTGTAATCATTCGTCGGCTCCCCATCAATCGCGATCGACACCAACTCCAGATCTTCGCCATTCAAAACAACATCACGGGGCAAGGGATCGCTCTTCTTAAAACGACTCACCGCCGTGACAATCGTATGCCCATCCTGAATATCAAAATTCAGACTAAGGGATTGAATATCATAGGGATAAGGCTTGTAATCTCTAAGGTAAATGCTCTGCGGCGTATCGGTTCTCATGTATTGGGTATCGCATGAAGCGGGTCGTCGTGCAAGACCATATCATTGCGATGAATAAGCTCTGTGCGTCCCGCATACCCTAAAACACGCGGAATATCATCACCGTGCCGACCGATAATCATAAACGCATCATCAGAGGAAAAAGCACTGATCCCAATGCCGATATTCTCCTCATATTCATTCTTGATCAAAATAACATCACCGCGATCAAACTCACCCTCAATCGATTTCACACCAATCGGTAAAAGGCTTCGACCTTCATCCAGAGCCTTCTCCGCACCTTTATCGATAAACACGCTGCCTCTGGGGTTCAGATGCGACTGAATCCAGATTTTACGCGCAGTAGATTTATTTTCTTCTGCGACGAATAAAGTATTCTTCTTGCTCTCGTCCTCCAAAAGTGCCTGTAGCGCATGATCAGCGCGGCCATTCGTAATCACCAGATGAATCCCCGCCAAAGTCGCGGAAATCGCCGCTTCAATCTTACTTTTCATCCCGCCAGTGCTAAGACCTGCGACGGCATCGCCGGCCATTTCAACATGCTGCTCAGTGATCTTTTTCACCACAGGAATAAACGGCGCAGTCTTGTTTTCATCAGGATTACCCTTGTAAAGGCCATCCGTGGTAGACAGTAAAACAACCGCATCCGCCTCGATCATTTGGCCTACACGTACCGCAAGTTTATCGTTATCACCAAAGCGAATTTCCCCCGTCGAAATCGTGTCATTCTCATTAATAATCGGAATAATGCCGCGATCCATCAGCGTTAAGAGTGTTTCGCGTGCATTCAGATGCATGCGCCAATCTTCTGTCTCTGACATCGTGAGCAAAACCTGCGCCGCACTCAAAGATTGCGTTTGAAAGCTTTGGAAATAAGCATTGAACAAATAGAACTGCCCAACAGCTGCTGCGGCCTGCTTAAGCTCCAACGGAATATCTGCAGGGCGCTGCGTAATATCAATACCGATATCTTTACGCCCTAAAGCAACAGCGCCTGAAGAAATAATGACAATATTTTTGCCCGCAGCATGCAAAGGCTTGATATCCTCTACAAAAGCTTGCAACCAGGCGGCATTTACTTCGCCGCTCTTAGCATCAGTGACAATGGCTGATCCAACCTTAAAGACAATTGTTTTTGCTGTTTTGAGTAAATCTTGTGTATTCATAACTATTCGGAAGGCGTCTCTTCTAATTCCTGCGCATCCTCAAAATGCGAATCCTCATGGGCCTTGATCATAGAAATTTTTTCGGCCAATTCAAAGAGAACCCTCTCAATATTTTTTCCTGACACGGCAGAAATAATATGCACAGGCTTACCCACAGACTTTTCCAATTCGTCCGCAATTTCTTTCGCGAGTTCATCACCAAGTGCATCTGCCTTATTCAAAGCAATGATTTCTTCTTTTTGATCAAGCTGATAACCGTATTCTTTCAACTCATGTCTTATCGTAGTGTACGCGTCTAAAACATCATTATGCGTGCAATCAATCAGATGCAAAAGCACATTCGTACGCTCAATATGTCCAAGAAAACGATCCCCAAGCCCTTGCCCTTGCGACGCCCCTTCGATCAATCCGGGGATATCAGCAATGACAAAATCATAATCGCCAATCTTCACAACACCTAAATTGGGATGCAGCGTCGTAAACGGATAATCCGCAATCTTCGGCTTCGCATTCGAACACGCAGCCAAAAATGTCGATTTTCCTGCATTCGGCAACCCCACAAGCCCGACATCCGCAATCAGCTTAAGACGCAGCCACACAGCCATTTCCTGACCTGGCCAGCCCGGCGTCGTTTTGCGCGGCGCTTGATTGGTCGAACTCTTATAATGCGCATTCCCAAACCCGCCGTCACCACCTTTGAGAAAGACTTTACGCTCCCCCGGCGTGACAAAATCATACAGAACTGTATCATTCTCTTCATCCATGACCTGCGTACCGACAGGCACCTTAACGATACAATCCTTACCATTCGCGCCCGTACGGTTATCACCTTTGCCGTTCTCACCGCTCTGCGCTTTAAAATGCTGTTGATAGCGAAAATCGATCAGGGTATTGAGGGTGGGGACGCACTCAAAAATAACATCGCCGCCTTTGCCGCCGTTCCCGCCATTGGGACCGCCAAATTCGACATACTTCTCCCGCCGAAAACTAAGGCAGCCAGGCCCGCCATTTCCGCTTTTGAGATATATTTTTGCTTGATCGAGAAATTTCATGACAAATAAGCATTAAAAAAGGGAAAGGATAACCCTTTCCCTTATGAATTTATATTCTGTAGAAAGGGCTTATTCAGCCGCTTGCGGTTGCCCGTCATTCGCTGCTGGAACAATGTTCACCGTTGGACGGTTATCCTTGCCACGTGTAAACAAAACCTGACCGTTCAACAGAGCGAAGATTGTGTGATCTTTACCAAGACCGACATTCTTGCCCGGACGGTATTTTGTGCCGCGTTGACGGATAATGATGTTACCGGCCAAAACTTGCTCACCGGCGTATTTTTTAACGCCAAGGCGTCTACCTTCTGAATCGCGGCCGTTTCTAGAACTCCCAGCTGCTAATTTATGCGCCATGACAAAATCCTTCCTGCTTTATCGTTGAAGCTACGCAGCTTTAATATCGTTAATTTGAACCAAAGTCAGATCCTGACGATGGCCTTTTTTACGGCGATAATTCTGACGACGCTTTTTCTTGAAAATCGTGATCTTAGGGCCGCGCTTTTGGCCAACAACCGTCGCGGCAACCGAAGCG
>CAYGNI010000139.1:0-3735 GCA_964351195.1 uncultured Micavibrio sp. | reverse complement strand
CCGCCAAAGAGCTTGCCTTTATTGGCAGTGTCTCCCAAGCCCATTTTAATCCGCTAGATAACGTCAGCGCCTCGGATTTGAATTTTGATTATAGCTATGCTGGATCAAAACGCCTGCGCCCGATCCGCGCTTTTGATGATGGCGTTTTCACATACTTCCAGTTTGAAGATTTTGACGTCATGCCTGCTGTTTTTAGCGTTGATGAAAACGGTAATGAGCGCCTCGTCAATTTCAATCTTCAAGGTCAATATCTGGTTGTCTCCGGCATCGGATCTCAATTCACATTAAGAGACGGTGATACGGCCACTTGCATCTGGAATGATGCTTATCCTCAAGTTGAACCGGCATCTTATGAGCCAGAACCCATCGCAGAGCTGGAAGAGGTCAAAGAGATAGAGGTCGCGTCCGTGCCTGTTCCTTCTCAAAAACCTGATATTGCCGCCCTTCAAGCTGAAAAAGAAGAAAAGCCAAGCCTTTTAGCGCAGCTCTTTTCTAATTTCGATAGCCCAAAAACAGCGAGTCTGAATGAGTAAGGATATTATGATATGAATGATCAAACCCCGCCTGATAGCTTCGATGAAGAGCCTAAACCAAAACCTTTAGATGGTGATCGTGAGTTTCCGACCATAGCTCAAGGCTCAAATGCCTCTAAATTTGGAATCTTTGCATTTCTGGCTGTTGGCGTTATCGCAATCATCTTTGTTGCTTTGGATGGAATGGAACAATCCGCGCCGCGTGAGCTGACAACACCTGAAGAAATCGAGTTTAGAACGCCTACCCCGTCCGGCCCTTATATTGAAATTGAAGAACAAGCAGAAGTGCCGCTCGAACAGCTCGTTCCCCCGATTGACGAGCGTGAGCTTTATGATCCGCTAGAGGCACAGCGCGAACTTCAAATGCAGCAGGAAGCTTTGCGTTTGGCGAGGGAGCAAAAGAAACGCATGGAAGAGCGTAGGCGATCCCCTCAAATTATCTTTGATAACAGCGGTTCAGCGCAAAGCAATGTTGCAGGTGGATCATCTTCCCAAGGGGCGGCTGGATCACTTCTTGACGGCGGTGAGCAAGACTCCAATATCGCCTTTGCCAATCAATACGCAAATGGCGATGTAGAAATTGCAACAGCCTCTCAGCTACAAAATCTTGATACGCTTGTTACACAAGGCACATTGATTGACGGTATTTTAGAAACGGCCATTCAGAGCGATCTCCCGGGATTGGTGCGCGCGATCGTCAGCGAAGATGTTTATTCCTTTAATGGCTCTCATCTTATTATTCCCAAAGGATCAAAACTCATCGGGCGTTATCGCTCAGGGCTTGTTCGCGGACAATCACGCGTTTTTGTGATCTGGAACCGCCTGATCCGTAATGACGGTGTGAGCATCAATATCGGCTCATACGGCAGCGATGATCTGGGGCGCAGCGGTTTGGCCGGCGAGGTTGATACGCATTTCTTTGAACGCTTTGGTTCATCGGTACTTCTCTCACTCATTGATGGGGCACTCCAGATTGGCGTGAATGCCATAGATGATGACGATCAGGCCACTGTTGCGCTTGATACAGGCACAGATTTTTCAAGATCAGCCGAAATCGCCCTTGATAACTCTATTGGAATACCGCCAACCGTTCATGTCCACCAAGGCGCACGTATCAAAGTCTTTGTCGGCAAGGATCTGGACTTCTCGCAAGTCGCCGGAAATATCCCAAAAAATTGAAAGGCGCGAGATGAGTTCACACAAAAAACCCGTAAAACCCGCCAATCAATCTTTTGAAAAAAGAGAGGGCGCAAAACCTGAGCAGTCAGGCGTTTATCTCAAACAATATATGGGACTGTTCGAGAAATATCTGAATGATCCCGATATTTCTGAAATCTGCGTGAATAAACCAGGTGGGCTTTGGATTGAGAAATCCGGTGAGCCTGAAATGATACTTATTGAGAATAAAGACATCACGAATGATATCCTATGGCGTTTGGGCCGTTTGGTCGCCAATTACACCGATCAATCCATTGCCGCCAATAAACCTTTATTATCGGCATCGCTTCCAAGTGGTGAGCGTATTCAGTTTGCAACGCCGCCTGTTTCCCGCTTTGGCGTCGCCCTATCCATCCGTAAGCAAGTCATGCGGGATTTAAGTCTTGATGATTATCGGGAAATGGGAGCATTTGAGAGCATAAAAGAAAACAGCGCATCCAAAACCGACATTAATCAAACCCTACAATCACATCTTGATGCTTGCGAATATCAGGACTTTATTTCTGCTGCCATTCGCGCCAAGAAAAATATCATTGTCTCCGGCGGAACATCGACCGGAAAAACCACACTTTTGAACGCAATTTTAAAAGAGATTGAGCCGCATGAGCGCATCGTCACAATAGAAGATACGCCCGAAGTCATGCCTCCACAAAAAAATCACGTCTCTCTTCTTGCATCCAAGGGCGATCAAGGGCAAAGCAAAGTCACCATTCAGGATTTATTGGAAGCCAGTCTTCGTTTTCGCCCCGACCGCATTTTACTTGGTGAGTTGCGCGGCAAGGAAGCTTATAGCTTTCTTCGGGCTGTCAATACCGGTCATCCGGGATCTATTACCACAATTCACGCCGATACGCCTCAAGGGGCATTAGAGCAGATATGTTTGATGGTGATGCAAGCCAATCTTGGCCTCACCCACGATCAGATCATGGCCTATATCAGCTCGATCATTGATGTTGTCATTCAGCTCAAACGCATTGGGGGCAAGCGCATCATCTCTGAAATCTGGTATCCGGGGGGTTCATGAGTGATACAAACATGAAATATCTATATGGTTTTGGCGGAATCTTTGGCCTTGTTCTTTATTCATATGCGGCCTCCCTCATGTTTTTCCTGCTCTCAAAACAGCCTTTGGAATTCGCAAACCCGCTCTCCATCTGGCTCACCTTTGGAAACGAGATTGATGGACAAACACAGTCGCGCCTTTTTGTCGCCTTTGGTGCCCCTGCCCTAGCGCTCATATTTATTGCAGGTCAAATTTATGACACAGCCTTCAAGGGCAAGGATATTTTCGGAAAAGCGCATTGGGCGACTTTAAGAGACATCACGAAAGCGCGTCTCTTTGCCAAAACCGGTGTGATCTTGGGCAAATTTAAAAACCAGTACCTCATCAGTGATCATCCTACACATAGTATTGTTGTAGCACCGACCAGATCGGGTAAAGGTGTCGGTATTGTCGTTCCAAATCTCTTAAATTGGCCGGGATCAGTCATTTGCTTTGATGTAAAGCATGAAAACTATAGAAAAACGGCAGGATTTCGGAAAGAGCATGGCCATGATGTATTTATGTGGTCGCCAATGGACGAGCATGGTCTCTCACACCGCTATAATCCGCTCGATGCCGTGAGCCAAGACCCACATCAATGCGTGAGTGATTTACAAGTCATTGCCAAAATCCTGATACAAGACCCGCCTAAAAGTGATCCCATATGGGCATCGGAAGCCCGCGCACTCTTTGTCGGCCTTGCGCTATATGTGATGAATAATAATGCCATGCCTTCAACAATCGGGGCGATTAACAGACTTTTGGGAACTGAAGCCGATTTGGGGGATGTTTGCCGGCATATCGTTCAAACCCATCCAGAGCTTACGTCCACAGTTAAAAAGTCCCTGATGAATTTTGCAAACAAGGCCGCCAAAGAGCGCTCCGGTGTAAAATCTTCTCTCAATCAGGCCATAAACTTGTGGGATAACCCTCTGATTGATG
>CAYGNI010000138.1:0-3738 GCA_964351195.1 uncultured Micavibrio sp. | reverse complement strand
CTTCAGGGGGCGACGCAGGAGGAGCAGAGCTTTGATTACCGTCGTCTCCAGGCTTTTTAAAGAAAGACATCGGCCCGCCACCACTTTGTTCGGCCTGTGCAGGCGGTGCCATGGGGGCTTCCGGGGGCGGCACTGGAGCAGGATCAGTTGGCGGTGCGGCTGTCTCTACGGGTGTTTCTGGCGCTGCTGGTGGTGCGGGCGGTGGTTCGGCTGGTACAGGCGGTGCAGCAGCAGGTGCGCTATTCGCCCCGGCTTTCGGAAGGATATTCCGCGCCAACGTTTCCAGCATCGCGGCGCGTGTGTCAAAGGCCGACCACACGGCATCCATGGACGAGGAGGAAGGCTCTTCCGCATCTTTCATTGCCGACAAACGCTGCGTTTCCGCCATATGGCACGATGCGTAAAGCTGCGTTAATGCGCGCAAAACGCCAAGCTCCGCAATTTTTTGATCATCACCGTCCAGCTCCGGCAAAAGCGACTCACGCATTTCAACTGCCTGCTTCACCAGCCGGTCCGAAATATCAATCACCAACTTTTGCTCCGCTTGCCCGAAAGAAAACGCACTCACTGCGTTCACAACAGGAATAAAAGTATGCACATATTGGATTGTGATTTGATGCGCATCCATCGGCGCGCCATCACCTTCAAGCTTTTGCAGCCGTTCGATATGCTCGGGACTGACCGTAAAATTATCCCCGAATGTGAGCACGGCCTGCATCGCGGCCTGTATACGCTTTAGCGCATTTTCATCGGGAATTTTGGAATGCTGAACATATTGCCCGGCGACCATCGGTCCGGCTAGCCCCGCCAATGCCAAGCGCAAAGCATCATTCTGGGCATCCGAAGACGACAAGTCGAAAATCTGGTTCATAGAGATGCTGGATTCAACAACTTTCCCCAGCAAACTTGCAACTGTTTGAGCTTCGCTTTGAACATCCTCGCCGGGCGCCTGAGCACGGACAGCCGCATCCATCAGCGGAGCGCCGATTTTATCAAGAATTTGGATCAAATATTGTGCACGTTGATTCATAGGCGGGGTATAACCGAAAAAGTGAATACTACTCGCAAGTATAAACCAACCATGCTGTGTGGACAACCAAACACTAACGACCGGGAGCGAGATCTGAAATCATACCCGGAATGTCTTTAGGTTTCCCGCGCACCACTTTAACACTGTCGTCACGGCTGCGATACACGATCATCGGCGTCACATTGAGCTTCCAGCTCTGCATAATCGCCAGATTACGCTGCACGCCTTGCTGATTGAGGTCTGCCTTAGCGGGAAGAGCGCTTTCATCCCCGTCCATATGCCGATACCATCGATCCTGCGCATTGGGCGTAGCCATCAAAAACGCAGCTTGCGCGCGTGTTTCCTCACGAAAACCAACAGGGATCATGCGAACCTGTACGCGCCCTTTATCCAAATAGTCCTTGCGCAAATCTTCTATAAACGCATGGCAATGCGGACACTGCGGGTCGATAAAGCTGTAAATCACAGGTGCATCGGCTTTACCGATCGCAACCCAGTTACTATTCTCAATATCGGAAAAAAGCCGCTCTGAGGGCGATTGCAACTCAAGGGCCTGTTCCTGAACATTGGACCCGTTGCCAATTTCGGCCTCTCCAGCCAGAGAATCGAGCAACGTCCCATCCCTGTCACGCAAGCGCTGCACCTGGTCCAATGTGAGCATCTCACCCTTGTCATTAAACAAAACGCCCATCACAAAGGCGCTGCCATCGGGCTTCACGTAAAAATATTGCTCCTGCCCGTTCTTAATCGTTAGCCAGCCATTAAACCCGTGATCATTACCGAGATAACGGATCTGTGCACCTTCATCGACAAGGTTCTGGATTGGTGCTGGCAATTCTGGCACGCCTTGGGCATTTGCCGCCGCAGGAATAAAAAACAAAACCGCCACCAAAGACAAAAATCTCAACATAAAAGCTCCTCTATAAAAACCTTACAAAAACAAAGTCAGAATTCCAGTATACCCATATAATCGTGCATTGGAAATTTCGCCGCCTGCATAAAATCCGGTCAATGGAATATCTCCGATGATATCACGAATAAGCTGCATTTCCGAAAATTCATTGCCGCTGCCGGCTTGTGAAGCCGCCTTCGACGCTCGCGCCGCACAAGACACATAAACCGCACCTTTAGGCTCAAAAAGCCCCGTGTCGTTTTGCACGCGCTTACGAAGCTCAAGCAGGCTGCGTGATAAATCTTCGCGCACAGTGTCCTCATCGCGGTGAACAAACATCATCGATTCCCCGCTGCTCACATACTGCGAAACGGCAATCGAACCTTCATCCGGGTCCAGCCCGATAATATTGCGCACAAGATAATCATTTTGATCGGACTCACTCACCGGAAATGCAACATGCATTTCCCCTTTCATGAGGCTTTGAAACTCTTTGGGGGCCAGGGCCTCTAAATCCTTTTCATCCTCAATCTCATAACGATCGACAACTACATCATCGGGGTCGGTCCCGGTTTTCGCAATCGCCATCTGGCGCAAATCCTGCTCGAAAACGCTGACGGCTTTTTGTCCGTCCAACTCGACAACCAAATGCTCATCTCCAACAGTAATCGTGTGCGGTTTACCAATTGGCTCGCATCCTTGCGATAGCGTCGTTGCCACTTTCACATTTTGTGAAAACACCGCGCCGCTTATACCATTGCTCTGAAGCCCGCCGGAGATTTGAATCTGCGCATGTCGCGAGGACGAAAGCCCCCCAACCGTAAATCCCTGCGTCACTTCATTAAGAATTTTAAGACTATGTGCCGGATCTTCGTCGGACAGCGGATCACCATGCGCAAAGACAAGCATCGGGTCATGTTTATCAAGCCAGGGTTTTAAAGCGGTCCTGAGCTCTTCATCCTGAGAGTTCGTTGCGGAAAAGAGGCAAAAATCCTCCGGATCAAAAATCCCGACCATCGCCGAAATCGCCGGCTGATCAATAAACGCCTCGCCACATCCGCATACGCCTACACCAACCGCACCGACCCAATTCTCAACGTTTAAAACCGATTTAAACAAATTAAGGATGCTCTCGGCATCGTCTGCCAAATGGTCGCTGATATAGAGAAAACCGAGGTTAAATCCGGCGTTATCCGTTTTGACACTTTCCAGCTTTTCTAGAATGATCTTGCACGTGTCGCGCCAATCCGACCCGTATGCCGTCGCGGCTGCAAATTGTGATGAAGTAAAAAGCGACATGGTTTTCCTGATGCTTGAATCGTTTCTTTTGTGACACTAGGGTCAAAATGCATATAGGGCAAGCATACCCTAAAGCTATCATCCCATACGATTTTTTCGAATTCCTTTGAAATCTGCTATAATAGACCCTATATATAGTCTCAGAGCAGAATGCGCGATTTCGCGCCTGCATAGCTGTATTTACAAAAGGAGATACACACACAATGGAAAGACAAAATCTTTCGACTGGCCGCGTTAAGACCCGCGAAGTTGATGCAGGTCTCAAGGCCTATATGAGTAACATTTACGCGAAAATGACGGGCGGCGTTTTGGTGACGGCGTTGACGGCCATGATCGTTGGAAGCTCACCATTATTGCTGAACTTATTTTTGGGTGGACCGCAGAAATACCTCGTGATTTTTGCCCCTTTGGCGATCATCTGGTTTGGCTTCCGCCCCGATAGCATGTCGCCGAAACAATTGATGGCTGCCTTCTTTGGTGTTGCCGGCGTTTACGGGAGCAGCTTCTCAACAATCGC
>CAYGNI010000137.1:0-3796 GCA_964351195.1 uncultured Micavibrio sp. | reverse complement strand
TGATCTCCTCTATTATGCGGTTGTGATATTGGACGTAGATGTCATGGCGGGCGGGGACGCAGATGAGTCCCGGGCACATTTGTTTGGCTTCCAGGATTCTTGTGCCGGTTTTGATGCCGTAGGCTTTGGCCTCATAGGAGGCGGCGATGGCGCAGGTGTAGTCCGAGTCCATGGGCAGGACGGCCACAGGCTTACCGCGCAGGGCGGGGTTTTCGTTTTGCTCGACGCTGGCGAAGTAGCTGTTGAGGTCGAGGAATAGCCATTTGAGGTCGTCTTTGTTCACTGGTTTTGCGCCTTATTATTTTTTTAAACACGGAGCGCACGGAGAGATTTTAAAATATTTAACACGGAGTACACGGGGAACACGGAGAGTTTGGTCATAGTGTTATTTTGGTTTCTTTCATTTTTAATTTTAAGAAGCCTGTGATTTTTATTTTTAGATAACCATTCGTTTGAGGCCGTCTTTGAACAGTTTATTGCCAAAGTTCATGAGAAGGCCGATTTTGAGACCGGATAATCTTAGATATGTCATGAGCTGGGCTTCATGAATGGGGATGAGTTTCTCAATGCTTTTGAGCTCACAAATGATTTGATTTTCAATCACGAGATCAGCGCGAAAACCGCATTCAATACTGTGGTTTTCGATTTTGATAGGGATTTGTTTTTGGCGCTCTATAGAGATTCCATCTTTGGTTAAAAGATATACCAAGGCTTCTTCATACGCGCTTTCGAGGAGGCCGGGGCCAAGCTCACGGTGAATGTAAAAAGCCCTGTCAATAATATGACCAGAGAGTTTGTTTTCCGGTTTTGTGATGTCTACTACATTTGGCATATGCCTCTCCGTGTGCTCCGTGAGCGCCGTGTTAATTTTATTGGATCGTGGAGTTATACTAGCTAAATTTTAGAACAAAGCAAGAACATTTTTTGGGTTTATCTTATGGATTTGTTTAGGGGTTTTGGGGTATGATTTTTGTCAGGGGATAGTTCAAAAACGTAATCATTCAAAGGATTTCTTATGAGCGGACAGGTTTTGTCGCAGAGCAGGTTTTATATGTGGCGCGCGGTGTTTGCGATGGCGCATGTCGACGGTAAGGTCACGGATGAAGAAATTGCATTTGCCGAGCAATATCTGGACAGGGCGCCGTTTTCCGAAGAGCAGGTGAAGGTTTTGCGTGATGATTTACATGCGCCGAAGGCTGTGGGGGAGATGCTGGCGCAGGTGAGCGACACTGGCGATCAGGCGGACTTTTTCCAGTTTTCGCAAATGCTGGCGTGGGCGGATGGTGATTATAGTGCGCAGGAAAAGGCACTGGTCGACCGGATGACGTCCGAGCAGATGAATAAGTTTAATCAGGCGGATGTCGCGCAGAATATCCGCAATGCGCGTAAGGCGGCGGTTTTGCGCCGGGCGCTGGAGGATGAAGACTTTGCGGCGCAGGCGCGTGATGTTTCGGGGTTTGCCAATGTGGTGCGGTATATTGCGCCGTGGATGGATGTTAAGGGGTTTGAGGCGCCGGATGCGGAGATGTTCAAATTGTGGCGCGCGATTTTCAGCCTTGTGCATGTGGATGGCGAGGTTTCGTCCGAAGAGCGGGAATATATCGATGCGATGATGGATGTATTCCATTTTTCTGCCGAGCAGCGCGACACGGTCGAGAATGATTTGAAAACGCCGGGCGATGTTGTGAGCTTTTTCAAGCAGATCTCCTCGGTGCAGCATCGGCGTCAGTTTTTTGTGATGGCGCGCACGATTGTGTGGTGTGACGGGATTTTTCACGATGATGAGCGCGCGGCGCTGGAGGCGGTGAAGGAGTCTTTACGCGATCAGGTCGGTGAGTATGAGAGTGAAATTCGTTTTATTGACCGAAAGCCTGCGGTGCCGGATGGTGTGGGTGATGATCAGGAAAAGATGATGCAAGGCGTGATGCGCCAAATGGTTGATTTCTATACGCATTCTGCTTTGGAATAATGCAGTTCTGCAAATACGGTGTTTCTGCGCTTCCGGTTCGCATGTATGTTTTATACACTTACGCTTCCGGTTCTCGAAACACCGCATTTTCGAAGTCTACATTATTCCAGATCAGAACGCGTATTCATGAGGAGCGTGAACGAATTATGAGTGATCAAGGTGTCAGCAATAGCGAGTTTTACATGTGGCGGACTTTGTTCGCGCTGGCGCATGCGGACGATATTGTGACCTATGAGGAAATTCGTTTTATGGCGGAGGTGTTTGAAGATGTGGCGTTTTCGGATGCGCAGCGGCGCATTTTGGAAGACGATGTGAAAACGCCGCAGGACGCCGAGGCGATGTTTAGGCAGGTTACGGATTCCAAGGATCAGAGTGCATTTTTCAACCATGCGCGGCGGCTGGTGCATATTGACGGGGATTATGCGCTGGAGGAGCAGGAGCTCATGATCCGGTTGCAGGAAATTCATGTGAAGTCTGTGAATTTAGATGAACTGGTTGGAACCGTTGCTTTGGAATTTGAAGACGAACAAAAGCGCGATTTTTCTGATATCGGGATTGTTGATTTTAAAGAAAACCTGCCTTCGGCGCGCAAAAAAGCCGAGAAAAATCTCAATGAAAAAGATTAATTAAACACCCGGATAAATTGTGGGTTGTTGATGAAGGCGGCGTGGAAATGTTCTTGCTGCGCCGGGTTTGTGGGGTATGTGTTGCCATTGTATTTCAATGCGACGTTTTTGGCGGCTTTTCCGCTGCGCCCTGATACGCGGGTGACGATGTTTTTCCAGCCGTGTGAAAGTTTGTTTTCAATGTAGATGGGTTCACGGATGGGTTTTATGGTGTTGATGAAGGTGAAATTGTCTTCGTTTGCTTTGAAAACCAGCAGTTGGCATCCGTTTTCTTCACACCAGTAGCCGTAGGGTTTATTGAGCAGGACGAGGCCTTCGCGGCGACCATCGCCGTTGAGGTCTATGCGGTTGAATTGAAATCCGGAGGCGGCAGGGGCGCCTACGGATCTGACATAGGTTTGGATAGCGGCTTGGAGTTGGTCGTTCGAGGGTTCCTTTACAGGTGCAGGCAGCGGCGTCAGCGGTGCTGTTGAGGTTGATGAGGAACAGGCGGATATGAAAAGCAGGGCGATAAGGGCGGTGATTCTGATCATATTCAAATGATAGAAAATGTGAGGCGGCAGGCAAGGGGTTTTATTGCTGTTTTTTGTTGCGCTGCCACTTGCTTTGCGCATGGCGGGGGATTATTGTCCTTAGCTGGAATTTGTTTACTGCATTGAAGGAGAACGCACCTATGACATTTGTCGTCACAGATGTTTGTATTAAGTGTAAATATACGGATTGTGTTGAAGTTTGCCCCGTGGATTGTTTCTATGAGGGTGAAAACATGTTGGTGATTAACCCGGATGAGTGTATCGATTGCGGTGTATGTGAGCCGGAATGCCCGATTGATGCAATTTTGCCGGATACGGATGATGCGGCGGAGAAATGGCTTGAGGTGAATAAGAAGTTTTCGGAAGGGTTGTGGCCGAATATTACAGAGACGAAGCCGCCAATGCCTGAGGCCGAAGAGATGAAGGATGTTCCCAATAAATTTGAGGAACATTTTAGCGAGGAACCTGGCGAGGGGGATTAAGGTAGTTGCAAGTCGTGAGTTACAAGTTACAAGATGTTATGGGGCTTGTGTATTCTTGTAACTTGCAACTTTGATCTTGTAACTTTTTTATAAATAAGGAGACTAATTATGGCTGAAGCAGCGAAGAAAGCTACGGATACACCTTTAAAGCCGGATCCGGCACCGCGAGGGGATGTGGAGGACTCG
>CAYGNI010000136.1:0-3886 GCA_964351195.1 uncultured Micavibrio sp. | reverse complement strand
TCCTAAAAGGTGATGCTGGAAAATCCGAGCGAGCTGATGTACTGAAAGACGTGCAAGACAAGATTGCGCAGAATAACAATCAGCAAGGGGCCGGTGGAAATTCCGGTTCAAGTAGTGACCCGACTTCCCAAAATGCTGGAAGCTCTGGTTCTTTCCCTGATATTGGAAAACCGTTCAGTGAATTTTTTAATTATGCGACGGATACAGACAATGATGGTGTTGGGGCAAGCTGGGCACAATTTACGAACAGCCCTTATATCTCCGGCCCTTTCAATTGGGTCAGCGATTCCTGGACAGGGCGTAACGGGGCAGTCGGACAGAGCTCCATTGGCTGGGTTATCGCCATCATCACGGGTTTGATTGCAACGCCAATTTTTAAAAGCATGCTCGGTGCTTCAAACTGGCCAATAATTGGTATTATTATTTTCGGCGGAATCGCATTGTTTACCAAAAAAGCCGCTCACGCCGCAATGACGGGTGAAGCTGATGATGGTGATGACACAGGTAATGTTGGTCAAGGTAGTGGTGAATTTGCAGCTAAAGCTCAAGCCTATGGTGCGCGCGTTCAAAATCACGCTGGAACAAACTTGCCACAATATATCGAATTCGATGTTGATTTAGATGGTGATGGTCAAAAAGACGAAACAATTAAACTCGTTGATGATGACAAGGATGGAAAATTTGTAGCACAAGTTGGCAATCTGGCGACGGGTGGGCAGTTTATGTCTCCGGAAGTTATTGATGGCAATAGCCTATCGGGTAATGCGCAATTTACGCCCGGTCCCAAATCCTTTGGTATTCAGGACGGCTCCAGAACTGTTAGCTTCGAGATTATAGATGCTGCGGGTGGACAGAAAGAAGCCAAACTTACCATCAATGGCAGAGATTATACTATGCCTCTGATTGTTGATGCAGACATTGATCAAACGCGGGAGTTTTTGGAGTTTCAAAACTAGCTTCCCCCTTTCCACGCATAATGCTATGATTTACATGTGAAAACGTGCGTTTTCGCGTCTTTAGTCTATTTCAACTTTATGCCTATCCTGGCGACATTCATTATGGCAGACGAAGAAAAACCAAAGAAATCAAGCATTAAGGGTGCGTTCAAGCCCGGGAAAGCTTCGGATAAGCCTGCGCTGTTCACGGCGGATGAGATGGATATCTATTGCAATAAAGTGACGCTGGAATCCTATATTTTTCACGGAAAAGACGTGGATTATGATCCGATCCACTATCTGGAGTATGATCCGAAGGAAAAACGGGTGGATGTGGTGATGAAAGACGGAACGCGGCTTGATTTGGGCGTGAAGATTCAATGGCTTGTGCGGCCCTATTTCACCAAATCGAAGGAAGTTTCCATCGTGCAGACCAAGGATCGTGAGCCCGTCGACGGCACAATTGTACCGCTCATTCATAAGGGCGACAAAGTGCCCGCCGCATAGCAAAAAAAGTGCGAAGTTTTTTGCAAAAAAACCCTTAAAACACGCCTAAAAACTTGTTTATCAGCAAGTGCTTATGGTACAATTATAACTAGGTAATAAAGGGTGACGATTCCAGTCAAACAATGATAAAGTAAAGCATGACTGAGATACCCCCAGAGAGCAGTAAAGAGATTCTCGATCGTCCCCCCGTTGGTAATTTGACCGACTTCGTGACCGGTGTTGATGAAAACAACCCGCTAAGCATCGAAGTCGCAGTAGATGAAAAAGGGAAGGTTATTGTTTTTTACAACAAGCCTTTTCGAACAGAGATTAGTTGGTTTGAATACGATTTAACGGAGAGCAAACTCGATTTTATATTAGAAGGTGGTGAGGTCAGGGATGCCGGTATGAAGTTGGCGCCGATTATTGCAAAAAACATGCAAAACTCTCATCAGATTTTAATAGTTTTAATGGACGATAAGACTGGAGAAGCCGAAGAAGGACAGTATATCCCGCTTATTGTTCACAGAAATTAAAAGACCCGAAAATCGGGCAAGTGTGTAAACGGTAATAAAACATAGAGGAGTGTGTATATGAATATTCGTGGTGAATTCGGTCAATGCGTAGAACATCATGTGGATGGATCAATCACGTCTACTTTCGCAAAATATTCTGCAAATGAGGCTGACCCTGGGATGACGTGTTCTGTTGATGCATCTATTGATCTTGGCCTGCCAAAACCCCGCACATAAATCCCGCTTGCATTTCATCGCGCGTGTCCGTAAACCTTACGGGCATGAGTGAGAGCAAAACCAAACCCCTTGAACATATTCGCAACTTCGCGATTATCGCGCATATCGACCATGGTAAATCGACCTTGGCCGATCGTTTGATTCAAACTTGCGGCGGGCTTGAAGAGCGCGAGATGAGCGAACAGGTGCTCGACAATACCGATATCGAGCGCGAGCGCGGCATCACCATTAAGGCGCAGACCGTGCGGCTCGAATACGTCGCAAAAGACGGGATTGCCTATCAGCTCAACCTCATGGACACACCCGGTCACGTTGATTTTTCCTACGAGGTTTCGCGCTCTCTGGCGTCGTGTGAAGGCTCTATCCTCGTTGTTGATGCCTCGCAAGGGGTGGAGGCGCAGACCCTCGCAAACGTATATATGGCGCTTGATAATGATCATGAAATTGTGCCGGTCATCAATAAAATCGACCTACCCGCCGCTGATCCCGATAAAGTCAAAAAAGAGGTTGAGGACGTGATCGGCCTTGATTGCTCCGAAGCTGTTTTGGCGTCGGCCAAGACGGGCACAGGGATTGGTGATTTGCTGGAAGCGATTGTGACCAAGCTCCCTGCCCCCAAAGACTGCGATCCCGATAAGCCGACCAAGGCGCTTCTCGTCGATAGTTGGTATGACATTTATCTCGGCGTTGTTGTGCTGGTGCGTGTTATCGACGGTTACCTCAAGCCCGGGCAGAAGATCAAATTCATGAGCAATGGCGCGACGCGCGAGATTGACCGTGTGGGGATGTTCACGCCGAAAAAAGTTGAGCTGGATGTGCTCGGCCCCGGTGAGATGGGCTTTATCACGGCCTCTATTAAAGACATCAGTGAGACAAATGTCGGCGATACCATCACCGACGAGAAAAAGCCCTGTAGCGAGAGATTGCCGGGCTTTAAACCTTCAATCCCGATGGTGTTTTGCTCATTCTACCCGGCCGATGCGGGGGAGTTTGAAAAGCTGCGCGACAGCCTTGGCAAAATCCGCCTGAACGACGCCTCGCTACATTACGAAATGGAAAGCTCACAGGCGCTCGGCCTTGGGTTTCGGTGCGGCTTCCTTGGCCTTCTTCATATGGAGATTATCCAGGAACGGCTTGAGCGGGAATTTGACCTCGACCTCATCCCCACCGCGCCCAGCGTGGTTTATAAGCTCAGCCTTACAAATGGTGAGAATATCGAGCTTTATAACCCCGTCGACATGCCCGAAGTGCAGCGGATCAATACGATTGAAGAACCGTGGATCAAGGCGACCATCCTTGTGCCCGATGAGTTTCTCGGCGGGCTTTTGCAGCTGTGTCAGGAACGGCGCGGGGTGCAGGTTGACCTGACCTATGCGGGAGGCCGCGCGATGCTGGTCTACCGCCTGCCGCTCAACGAAGTGGTTTTTGATTTTTATGACCGTTTAAAATCGATCTCCAAGGGCTATGCCAGCTTTGATTACGAGCTGGACGGGTATGGCGAGAACGATCTTGTGAAGCTGGAGATCCGCGTGAACGAAGAACCCGTCGATGCGCTGGCGATGATCTGCCACCGCGATAGCGCCGAGGCCCGTGGACGTCAGATGTGCGAACGGCTCAAGGATCTTATCCCCCGCCAGATGTTTAAAATCGCTATTCAGGCCGCGATTGGCGGCAAGATTATCGCGCGGGAGAATGTGAGCGCGCTGCGTAAAG
>CAYGNI010000135.1:0-3985 GCA_964351195.1 uncultured Micavibrio sp. | reverse complement strand
CGCCTATATCGACCGGCAAATCTCGCAAATCCCCTGCCGCCTGCAGGATAAGGGCTTTAACCAATACCAAACCGAATGGGCGCTGGTGAATGATCGCGCGCAAAGCTTTAACAAAATCATGGAAGAGCGCTGCATGGCGCTGGGCGTTCCGGCTGAAAATGTCCCACAAATCTCGACCGTAGGCCTTGGCGCGCATTTCAAAATGGCCATGAGCGAGAATTGCTGCGCGGTTTCAGGCAGCACCTGCACGCCGCTCTCCACAAAATTAAAACTGCGCCGCGCCTAATTTTCCTCTTCCATTTTGAAAAACTCTCATGTATAAACCTCCATATTCCCCTAAAGAATTGGTTCCCCCACCCTCATCTGAGGTTACGAACCAATGGCCAAAACGGGAAAAGAATAGGATTTAAAATGGCAACCGATAATACAAAAGTGGCAAAAGCAAAAAAGACTGGCCCGATCACCTTTATCAAACAGGTGAAAGCCGAAGGCAAAAAGATCACCTGGCCCACCCGTCAGGAAACAATGGTTAGCACAATCGCCGTGTTCATCATGGTGTTTATCGCCTCTGTGTTTTTGTACTTCGCCGATCAGGTCATGGCCTTTGCCGTCCGCCTTATAATGGGATTTTGATTAAATGGAAACGCAAACACAGGAACCACAAACAATGTCAGCAGCAAAATGGTATGTTCTTCACGTTTACTCCGGCTTTGAAACCAAAGTTGCCGAAGCGATCAAGGAAAAGGCCGAAAAACGCGGCCTGGGCGCAAAGGTCGAGGAAATCCTCGTCCCCACCGAAGAAGTCGTCGAGGTCAAACGCGGTCAGCGCGTGAACACAGAGCGCAAATTCTTCCCTGGTTATGTGCTGGCGAAACTTGATCTGGATGACAATGTCTGGCACCTGATCAAAGACACGCCAAAGGTCAGCGGCTTCTTGGGTGCCGGCGGAAACAAGCCTGTGCCAATCAGCGAAGCCGAAGCGCAGCGGATCATCAACCAGGTTCAGGAAGGCATCGACCGCCCACGTCCATCCGTCGTTTACGACATCGGCGAAGAGGTCAAAGTCACCGACGGCCCATTCGCATCCTTCAACGGTATTGTCGAAGAAGTGGACGAAGAAAAAGCCAAACTCAAAGTGTCCGTGTCCATCTTTGGCCGCGCAACACCCGTTGAGCTTGAATATTCTCAGGTTGAGAAAATATAAAGAGCGAGACCGCAGCGCGGCCTCTCCAAGAAAATGTCATCCCGAGCAAAGCGAACGAAGTGAGCGACGCCGAGGGATCTCCGCCACCAGAGTAAATATGTGGACAACACATGGCTCTACGTGGCTGTGGGATTGAGAATCGTACATACTTTACGTATGTTCGACAATGTTCCCGATATAGGTGCTTTTCGTCAAGTCAACGTCCCAGCAACGCGACGTTCTCTGGCCAAGCGTCAACTCGATAGGGGATCAATACCATTATCTGAATCAGGACCAACAGGAGTAGGTCTGAAAATTCAAATTGGAGATGACATAAAACGCCATCGTTTGAGAAAAGCTGGCGGACTTGTCCAAGCACATGGGCTTGCAGCCGCCCAGCAGTTAATGTCGAGTACCCCGATTGTGCCGCTATACGCCCCCTAGAATATAACGGCCAAAAATAAGTTTACGTAACCATATTGCATTAAAGTCTTTTCTTTGCTAAATACCATGACATGAGATTAGAGAGATTTTTATTAAAGGCCCCGTTTAACCAGGAAGCAGCGAATAGCAATGACCCTGTGGTTTCCACGGTAAAAGGGTTGGTTGATGCTAATCCAACAGGGAAATTTGAAGTTTTTAATGGTGTTCCTTATGCGATGATCGACATAGGGCATGGAAGGGTACATGGCTTGTCAAAGCCGGATGTTGAAAGGCTCTCAAAGATCGTAGATAAGTATATGAGATGCTACAACTTTGAGGTAGAAATATTGTCGCTTGATGCACTTATACGTGTGAAGGGGCTCTGTGAAGAGCTTTTGCAAAGGCTTGATGAATATCAGCCTGCTATGCTTGGGCCTGTACGCTAATAAAATCCTTGCATTCCCCCTCATCCTTCCCTATAAACCCCGGTAATTATTCTGTGGAAAGCCGTCTATGCGACCAAAGACCATGCATAGAGCTGCACCACGGGTCCTTCAAAATGCTATTAGGAGGTTACAATGGCAAAGAAAGTATCGGGTTTTATTAACCTGACAATCCTGGGTGGCGCGGCCAACCCATCTCCGCCCGTTGGTCCGGCTTTGGGTCAGCACGGCGTAAACATCATGGAATTCTGTAAGGCCTTCAACGCCGAAACAGAAGACAGCAAAGGCATTCCTATTCCTGTGGTGATCACAGTCTACGAGGACCGCTCTTTTACGTTCATCAAAAAAACACCCCCTGCAAGTTACTTTATCAAACAAGCAACAAAGCAGAAAAAAGGCTCTGGCGCTCCTGGCCGTGATGCACCTGTGGCACAGATCCGCACATCACAGCTCAAGGAAATCGCAGAGAAGAAGATGGAAGACCTCAATGCTAACGACATTGATGCAGCCATCAAAATCATTGCCGGATCTGCAAGATCTATGGGCATCGAAGTGGTGGAGGGCTAAGACATGAGCAAACCGACAAAAAACAATAAAGCGATTGCCGAAAAAATTGACCGTGAAAAGTTTTACGGTTTGGATGAGGCTATCAAAATCCTCAAAGATTCAGCCAAGCTCCGCAAATTCGATGAAACTATCGAAATCGCGATGAACCTGAACGTTGACCCACGCCACGCCGACCAAAACGTGCGCGGCATGATCAGCCTACCGAACGGAACAGGTGCAAGCGTGCGCGTTGCAGTCTTCGCAAAGGATGACAAGGCCAAAGAAGCCAAAGCAGCAGGAGCCGACATTGTGGGCGCCGAAGATCTCGTTGAACAGATCAAGGGCGGCACAATCGATTTCGATCGCTGTATCGCCACGCCAGACATGATGGCGATGGTGGGACAGGTTGCTAAAGTTCTGGGCCCAAAAGGCATGATGCCTAACCCGAAACTGGGCACCGTGACACCGGATGTTGCCAAAGCCGTAAAAGACGCCAAAGGCGGCGCCATCGAATTCCGCGCTGAAAAAGCCGGGATCGTGCACGCCGGTGTTGGTAAAGCCAGCTTCGATGAAAAGAGCCTGACCGAAAATATCAAGGCCTTCTACGACGCCATTCAAAAGGCACGCCCATCCGGCGCAAAAGGAACTTACATTGCGAAAGTCTCCTTAAGCTCCACAATGGGCCCTGGTCTCAAAATTAACACCGAGACTTTGGCAGCTTAATTTTTACTTGACGGGCCGAGGATTATTCTTTAATTGTCGGCCCCGATAAACATATCTGTCCGAGACCGCAGGTACCAAGAGGTGTAAAAACCCTGTGTAGATAGAAAAAAGAACAACGGCCTAACCAGATTAGGGGAGCCGCTTTTTTCTTTTCGGATAGAGATGAACCCAAAAGGTTCATCTTTTTTATTTGGAACATTTGATTTAAGGGACAAAACCATGGGAATGAGCCGCGCACAAAAGAAAGCAGAAGTCGACGCACTGAACGAGCGTTTTGCAAATGACGAAATCGTCGTTTTGACACATTATTCCGGCTTGACGGTCAAGGAAATGAGCGACCTACGCTCACAGCTACGTGCTGAAGGTGCTTCATTTAAAGTGACAAAAAACACTTTGGCAAAACTTGCTATTAAAGGCACAAAATTTGAAGCCTTAGACGAAATGTTTACAGGGCCGACAGGTGTTGCGACATCGCAGGACCCCGTTGCAGCGGCAAAAGTGGCACATAAATTTGCCAAAGATAATAACAAATTGATCATCCTGGGTGGCGCGCTTGGCGAGCAAATCCTGGATGCAAAAGGAATTGAGGCACTGGCCAAATTGCCAAGCCTTGATGAAGTTCGCTCCAAGCTTGTGGGTCTGCTGGTTGCAGCGCCGACCAAGTTGG
>CAYGNI010000134.1:0-4121 GCA_964351195.1 uncultured Micavibrio sp. | reverse complement strand
GCCATTAACCTCTCCGGCCGATCTATCGAAAGCCCCAAATTTTTTACAAAACTCGCAGAAACCCTCTCAAAACGCGACTTTGCCAACCGTATCCTCTTCGAAATCACGGAATCAACCAAAATCAACGATCTAAAAAAAGTCAGCGTCTTCATCCAATCCCTGCAAAAAGCCGGTTATCAAATAGCCCTGGACGATTTTGGCGCAGGCGCCGCCTCTTTTGAATATCTCCCGCACATCAAAGTCGACTACGTTAAAATCGATGGCAAGTACATCCGTAAAATCCTCAATTCAAATCGCGATGAGGTTATGATTCGAAACCTCGTAAAAATGTGCAAAGATCTTGATACAAAAGTGATTGCGGAGTTTGTCGAAGACCAAACCCAAGCCGACCTTTTAAAAGAAATGGGTGTAGAATTCGCTCAAGGATACCTCTTCGGGCGAGCAGAGCCAAAACCGTCCTACGTTCCCCCAATCAAACTGTAAGACTATCTTGCTTTCCCGGCCAAAAAACGTCACAATATAGACGCATGCTGCGATCCCACAGCGTATTGCTTTCTCTGTGTAAAACCCCTCCATATTTCACGTGCTTTAACAGCTTTTTAAATTGTAACGGGCATTATGAGAGTTCTAGAATTTGTCGGTTGAGATACCCGGAAAGGATATAAAATGAAGTTCGCTGGTATAGCAGGCATTTTCATTTGCACATTTGGCGGCTTGCTCATCGCCATGGGCTTTTACTTCCCTGGTTTCATGAAACTGATGAAGCTTATTTTGGCCGCCCTTCCAGGTGAATTCGTGATTATCATGGGCTGTGCTTTCTCAGCATTTCTCATCGGTAATAGCAGCGAAGTCATCAAGAGCGTCATGAAATATTTCAGCGCGCTCAGCAAACCATCCGCTTATTCAAAAAGTGATTACATGGACTTACTATCCATGATGTTCACTGTTTTCAAATTAGCCAGAACTAAGGGATGGCTGGCATTGGAGCCACACATAGAAAATCCGGAAGAAAGCGATGTTTTCAGTCAATTCCCAAGTTTTCAACACAACCACCACGCTCTCATCTTCCTCTGCGATTACTTGCGCATTATCTCACTGGGGAATGACAAAGCTTTCGAAATTGAAGCCCTGATGGATCAGGAAATTGAAACAATCGAACACCACGAAGGCCACGCAGGTCACGCAGTCCAACATATGGCGGACGGCGTCCCCGCGCTCGGCATCGTCGCCGCTGTTCTTGGCGTGATCAAAACAATGTCCTCCATTAACGAACCCCCTGAAGTACTTGGTAAAATGATTGGCGGTGCGTTGGTCGGAACCTTCCTGGGCGTCTGGCTCGCTTATGGAATCATCGGTCCGATTGCAAGCGCCATGACCGCAAAAGCTGAGACAGAAGTCATGTACTATAAATGTATGAAAATTGGTGTCATCGCCTTCCTAAACGGCGCAGCGCCTCAGGTAGCCGTGGAATTTGCACGTAAATTCTTATCTCATGACGTGCAGCCATCATTCTTGGAACTTGAAGAGCACCTTAACGAACTCCCTGCTCCGGGATAAAGTTAATCTTTTAGTCGCTTATTTTACGTTTCAGTAGGCACAAGCGACGACGAGTATAAAGATACCTCAGGCGTGAGTAACGCACTGAAATGTAAAAGAAGAGACCAATATGGCAAAAGACGAGAGTGGCGGCGATGAGCAGCCCATTATCATTAAGAAAATCGTCAAAGGCGGCGGCCATCACGGCGGCGCCTGGAAAGTGGCCTATGCCGACTTCGTGACCGCGATGATGGCGTTCTTTTTGCTTCTATGGCTCCTCAACGTCACAACCGAAGAACAAAAAAACGCGATCTCAAATTATTTCGAACCCTCACACCCCACCGTATCACAATCCGAAAGTGGCGCAGGCGGCGTTATGGGCGGCCTCAGCGTCGCACTCGAAGGCTCCATGGCAACTAACATCCAGGCCATGACCCAAACCGAAGACACCGGCAAGGCACGCCTAGACGACGACATGGATGGATCATCCGAAAACGTGGTCACCGAAGATACAGATACCGCTATCCAAAAAGCAATTGAAGACGCCGAAGAAGAACTCAGAAAGCAAGAAGAAGCTGAGTTCCAAAAAGCCAAAGAGACTATCGAACAAGCCATAGCTGACAATCCTGAACTCGCCGACCTTGCCGAAAACTTGCTCATTGACATGACGCCCGAAGGCTTACGCATTCAGGTCATAGACGCCGAGGGCAAACCCATGTTCCCATCCGGCTCCGCACAAATGTACGAAAAAACAACAAAGCTGATGCAGCAAGTGGCAAAAGCCATTGAGGAAATGCCCAACGAAATTTCCATCCGCGGCCATACAGACAGCATACCTTACGGCTCCGGCGCTACCTACACAAACTGGGAACTCTCGACCGACCGCGCCAATGCATCCCGCCGTGTCCTGCAAGATTCCGGCATCTCTTCCGACCGCCTCAATAACGTCGTTGGCAAAGCCGATACAGAGCATCTTCTCCCCAAAGACCCCACAAATGCGCGCAACCGCCGCATCAGCATTCTTTTGCTTCGTGAAGAGCTAACTAACCCTGAAGAATACAAAAAACGGGCAGAAGAACTAGCAAAAGAAAAAGCCCAAGCAAAGGCAAAACAAAACGCCAGTGAAGCAGCAAAACAAACTGACGCGCAAACCGCCCCGCAACAAGAACAAACCCAAGAAAACACCCAAGAAGAAGGTCCGCCGCCGCTTCAAACTGAAGGCATACCAACGCGCAGAGAAGGCAATGAAGAACCGCTGCGCACGCCATCAATCCCCGCGCCAAAAACCGGTGACTTCGAGCGATCCGAAGGCGATGTCACATTTCCTTAAAAAAGAGAACTAAATTTGGATTATGAAGACAGCGAAAATTGTCGGCTTTTCCCAAAAAATAAACGTAAGCGTATCCAGGCATACGTGCGGCTTATTCTTTGGGAAAACGGCAATTTGCAGCCCTTCAGAATTCAAATTAATCAAACTGATTACTTTTTGGAAAACCATTCGGCGGCAAGCGCCCGGCAGACGCACGCGCGCCCACCCACGGATTGATATCCTCGACAATGGTCTCACCCGCACCGTATTTGAAGCTCAGCCCGTCTTCCCACTTAAAGCTCTTTACGTCCGACAAACCGCCATCCTTGTATTTTTGCAAGATCACGCCTTTCCCGCGCGCCATTTCCGGCAATTCCTGAAGCGCAAACACAAGCATCTTGCGGTTCTTGCCAATCACCGCAATGTGGTCATGGCTGTCATCAACGATCTTACAGAGTTTAGCCTCGACATTCCCGCTCACATTCAACACCTGCTTACCCGATTTCGTCTGCGCCAGCACATCATCGGATTTCACAATAAACCCATGCCCGCTCGTCGCCGCGACTAGAATCTTCTGCCCCTCACCGTAAAGCAACATTTCCGCAATATCCGCATCATTGGGCAAATCGACCATAATGCGCAACGGCTCTCCAAATCCGCGCCCCGGCGGCAATTTGTCACATCCAATCGTGTAAAAACGCCCATTCGTACCAAGCACCAAAAGCTTATCCGTGGTCTGCGCCTCAATCACAAAGCGCCCGCGATCCCCATCTTTATATTTCAGATCCTTCGGATTGACGCCATGGCCCTTCATCGCCTTAATCCAGCCCTTGCTTGAGCAAACAATCGTGATCGGCTCTTTCTCGATCATCGCCTCTTCCAGATTGATCGAAATCGGTTCAGGCACAGCCCCGATAACGGTCCGCCGCGCACCCAATGCAGTATCGCCGGCAAACATTTTCTTGATCTCGCTAATCTGCTTTTTAATCTTTGTCCACTGCCGCGCGTCAGAGCCTATAAGCTTTTCCAGCTCATCCTTCTCTTTGGAAAGCTTGTCATGCTCGCCCTTAATCTCCATTTCCTCAAGCTTATGCAGGCGGCGCAAACGCAGGTTCAAAATCGCTTCAACCTGAACCTCCGAAAGCTTGAATGTCTTTATCAAAACAGCTTTCGGATCGTCTTCAAAACGGATAATCCGGATCACCTCATCAATGTTGAGATAAACGATCAGATACCCTTCCAAAACCTCAAGCCGGTGATTGATTTTCTCAAGCCG
>CAYGNI010000133.1:0-4127 GCA_964351195.1 uncultured Micavibrio sp. | reverse complement strand
GGAATTTTCCATCGCCGCTGACATTATCAGGGATTTCGGATGCGCCGAAATGCTGAAGGAAGAGGAAGTAGTCGTCTTCGCCGTGGCTGGGGGCTATGTGGACGAAGCCTGTTCCGGCGTCATCGGTGACGAAATCGGCAGCGAGGAGCGGACGGTCTTCGTCATAGCCTTGTCCGTTTAAAGGATGTTTGCAGATTGTACCCGCAAGCTCTGTGCCCTTGAGCGTGCCGATCAGATCCCAGTTTTCGATTTTTGCGGCTTCTTTCACGCTCTCGGCGAGGCCGGTGGCGAGAACCAGTTTGCCGCCCTCATATTCATACACGCCGTATTCGATATGCTCTCCGAATGCCAAAGCCTTGTTGGAGGGGATGGTCCACGGGGTGGTGGTCCAGATCACGACATCCGCGCCTTCGAGCAGTGGATTAGAGGCTTTCACAACAGGAAAGCGGATCCAGATTGTAATGGATTTGTGTTCTTTATATTCGACTTCGGCTTCGGCCAGCGCGGTTTGTTCGACGACCGACCACATGACGGGTTTGGCGCCTTTATAGAGGCCGCCGTTTTTCACGAATTTATGGATTTCGCGCACGATGCCGCCTTCGGATTTGTTGGCCATGGTCAAATACGGGTCGTTCCAGCGACCCAGCACGCCGAGGCGCTGCGTTTGCTGGCCTTGCGTATCGCTCCATTCTTTGGCAAAGGCGCGGCATTCAGCGCGCAAATCCAGCGGGTCGATATCGTCTTTTGTTTTGCCCTTTTCGCGGTATTGCTGTTCGACCTTCCATTCAATCGGCAGGCCGTGGCAATCAGAGCCGGGGATATAGGGCGCGTCATAGCCCAGCATGGAATAGGATTTTACCGTGACGTCTTTGAGGATTTTGTTGAGCGCGTGGCCCATATGGATGTTGCCATTCGCATAGGCGGGGCCGTCATGCAGGACCCATTTGGGCTGGCCTTTATGCTTGGCGCGGATTTGGCCGTACAGGTCCATATCGTACCATTTTTGCAGGATTTCGGGTTCTTTTTGGGGGAGGCCGCCGCGCATAGGGAAATCGGTCTTCGGGAGGAAGACCGTGTCCTTATATTTGTCTTTGGTATTTTCGTCACTCATAGCGCAGCACTATGGGGGAAAACGAAGGCCAGCGCAAGGTGGGAGATTATTCAGCGGCTATGTCGTAAGGGTAGCCTGAACTCTGTTCAACAGCAGGTTGGTTCCATCGACCGACTCTTTCGCCTTTTTGCGCTCTTTCCCAGCGATCTGCGAGACGATCCATAACACCATGAAAGCGTGCTTGCGCTTGTCTGTCTTCTGCTGTTGCTGCGCGATGTGCTGCTCTATCAGCGATTAATTGTTCATGATACGCTGCTGCTGCGGGATCATTAGCCGCTGCTTCAATTAGGAAATCTCTCGTAAGATTGCTGGGTATAATTCTACTAAAATGCATTTCTTTATCCTGTTTATTTATGCCAATAGCCAAAAACATTACTCGGCGGCTTGGGCCATGATGTATCAGCAGATACAGCAGTTCTTGATATAGACTCTTTTCTCTGCTCGCTCTCTCTAGCGTTTACAATATGCTCAGAAGGTGCAGAGCCTGCAAAACGGCAAGTCAAATAATCTATTCCTAATACAATTTCGTCATCCTCGCCGTGATTTACTCTCAAATTGGATAAATCAGAACTCATTTTTGTCTCCGCTTAATAAAATTTCGCGAGGAATATGAGTCATCGCAAATCGGGATTCAAGACTTATTTTAGGCATAAAATGAAATAAATTATTAATTGCAACTTAGCGTATCGAATTATAATATTATTGCGCAAAACCTGTGAAAGTGATTACAATCGGTATATAAAATAATGCTAATATAGTGCCGATGAGGACGGTTGTGGCCGCCTTTTCAGGGCGAATATTAAGCTGCGCGGCGAAAGCGGCGATATTCGCAGCGGGCGGTACGATGGACATGATAATCAAAAGATCGTGAATTTCGCGTCCAAAAAATCCGAATACGGTGTTATCCAGCCATACAAGCGCAAAGGCGGCCAGAGGCCAGACGACGAATTTCCCGGCGAAGACGAGGCCGAGGAAGCGCGGGGCGATGACGAGTCGCTCAGCCTTGGACAGGGACACGCCGATGATCATCATGCCGATCAGGACATAGGCCCCTTTGGTGTAGTTCCAATATGTAAGGAATTGTTCAGGCAGGCCAAGTCCAGAGGCGTTATAGATCAGCGCGGCGGCAATGGCGTATATGGTGGGGAATTTCAGCAGCTTCATGAGGCTTTGGCGCGCATCGAACTGCCCACGATTGGCGATATAGAACATCACCGTGGCCTCATAAATCGAGGCGCCCATCATCGCAAAGATATAAACCGCGATCCATTGCGGATCAAACAGCAGGAGAATAAGCGGCAGGCCGAAATATCCCGTGTTCCCTGCCCCTGCGCACATGGCCATGAGGTTGGCGCGGTTGTCGGGGTAGATGCGTTTGCCCAGCGCGTAGAAAAACAGTGTGACGCACGAGAACAGCGCGAAGACGATGACAGGCAGCAGCGCGTATTCGGGTTTAAAATCCAGCCCCGCAACAAAGCCAAACGCCACGATGGGCATGAAGATATAGATGCCAAGGCTGCCTAGGCTTTGGCGATCGACATCGAAATAGCGGCCCGCGACCCAGCCCAGCGCGATGAGCAGGTAGAGGGGGATGAGATTTGTGAAGAGGGTTGTGAAAATGTCCATGATTTAATTATTAACACGGAGTACGCGGAGTGCACGGAGATTTTTTTCACCACTAAGACACTAAGAGCACTAAGTTTCACAAAGGAGCCATCTCTTAGTGAAGCCCGCATCTCTAAAATTTGTCCAAGCTCCTCATAGATTTAAAAAATACGAAAACGTGTTTTTTAAATCTATGAAGAGCGTTTTGCCTTTGGCAAAACGATTTTAAAGATGCGGGCGCTTCGTGTCTTCGTGGTAAAATCTTTTGAATGCTGGTCATATTCGGGAGGCGATTAGGAGAGGATTTCCCTCGCCTGTTCACAATCCTTGGCCATTTGGGTGATGAGGTCGTCGAGGCTGTCGAATTTGGCTTCGCCCCGCAGGCGCTGCACGGGTTTGATGTGCAGGGTCTGGCCGTAAATTTCTTCATCGAAATCGAAAATGAAAGTTTCGACCAGGGCTTCGGGGGTTTCGAACATCGGGCGGATGCCGATATTGGTGGCGGAAGGCAACCATTCATCGCGCCCCTCGATTTTCACGCGCGTGGCGTAGATGCCGTAAGCGGGGTGCGCGGTGTCGCCGAGCTGGACATTGGCGGTAGGGTAGCCCAGTTCTCTGCCCCGTTGGTCGCCTTTCACCACTTCGCCGCGTATTTCCCATTCCCAGCCCAGAAGGCTATTGGCTTCCTCAATCTTTCCGTGGCGCAAACATTGACGAATACGGCTGGAGGAAAGCTTTTCGTGCTCGTCTGCGATTTCTTCAACAATTGTTGTTTCAAAGCCTGCGGTGATGAAATCCTCGGGCTGGCCTTTGCGCAATTGTCCGAAGCAAAAATCATAACCGATGACGATATGCGCGGGATCAAGACCGTTTTTGATGACATTTTGAATGAATTCTTCAGCCGATTGGCTGGCGAAGTCCCAATCGAAATTCAGGGCTATGAGGTTATCAACGCCGCATGTTTCCAAACGCTCGGCCTTGAGCGCCGCAGGTGTTATGCGAAAAGGAGGATCGTCGGGGCGAAACAAATGACGCGGATGCGGCTCGAAGGTCAGGACGCTAAGGGGTCTGCCCAAGCTATTCGCAATATCCCTAGCCTGCGCGATCAAAGCCTGATGCCCGCGATGCACGCCATCGAAATTACCGATGGCAACCACTGTGCCGTTTGCCTGCGCGCGGAGTTGTCCCAAATCGTTGTAAATGTTCATGGGTTTTAAGGTATAAGGTTTTTTTCTGATAACTCAATCACTGCGCTTTATTTTTTTATCTAGCTTTTTTTTACAAAGGTTGTAACCTCCTCTTTGCTTCGAACGAAGTAGCCAGTGTTAAGGGGATTTTCTCTTTGGCTTATATAAAATGAAACTAACTTAAAGGAGAATCAAAAGATGGTTTCTAGAAAGACTGTAAATAC
>CAYGNI010000132.1:0-4143 GCA_964351195.1 uncultured Micavibrio sp. | reverse complement strand
ACGCTGGCCAAGCATCTGGATGCCTATGCGCAGATGCTTTCGCGCGATAAGGGGCGGTTTGCGGATTGTCAAAAGCGGCTCAATGAATGCCCGTTGGGGTCGGCAGCGTTGGCCGGCACCCCCTTCCCCATTGACCGGAAAATGACGGCCAAAGCTCTGGGGTTTGATAAGCCGATGCCTAATACGCTCGACGCTGTCTCGGCGCGGGATTTTGCCACTGAATTTTTGTTTGCCTGCGCGCAGACGGGTTTGCATCTCTCACGGCTGGCCGAGGAGATTATCCTGTGGGCGACGCCGCAATTCGGGTTTATCACGCTGTCCGATCAATGGAGCACAGGCAGCAGCATTATGCCGCAGAAGAAAAACCCCGATGCGGCGGAGCTGGTGCGCGGGAAGACCGGGCGGTTGAACGGTAATCTTGTGCAGATGATGACTGTGCTGAAAGGCCTGCCGCTGGCGTATAACAAGGATCTTCAGGAAGATAAGGAATCCGTTTTTGACTCCTTTGATACGATTTGCCTTTGCCTTGAGGCGATGGAGGGGATGCTTTCAAGTGCTACATTTAACACCGATAAGATGCTGAGCGCGGCCGAAGACGGATATACAACCGCGACGGCGCTGGCGGACTGGCTGGTCATGGAGCTTGGGATGCCGTTCCGCGATGCGCATCACGTGACCGGCGCGATTGTGAAGATGGCGGAGAAAAAGGGCGTAAAGCTGGATGCGCTTGCGCTGTCTGATCTACAATCGGTTGAACCGCGCATTACGGATGATATTTACCGGGTTTTGAAAGTTTAAGCGATAGATGTCAGAGATCACAAGGAGTGCAAAATCTCATTGGGAAAATTATCTTATACCTAAGTCAATTACTTGGCGTCCGTGATGTATTTCACCGTCGCCCCAACGCCATCCTCCGCCCATATTCATCGATACATGATTGAGCGTTTGACCACCTGATTTAACGGTCATGGTGCAATCACCTCTATAATCAGCATCTTGTGCTTCGCCCCCATCTACTGATATATGGGCGCGCCCTGTAATATTTGCGGTCAACTCCATATATGCATGTTGTGCTTGCGCTGTAAACGCGTCAGCAAGTTCATTCGCAATAGAAAAATCGCTGCGCCCATCCTCAGCTATGAATACTCTAGTCGTTCCAGCTTTACTTACTCCCATATCTTTTATTGGGGGAGATGAAAATGTATCTTGCCCGGAATATGCCCCTTGGACAGAAAACGCGATTACTCTTTCATGTGTTGCCATACCGGAAATTTCATAAATGCGGTAACCATTCACTCCACTTTCCGCATCGACTAGCGTGCAATAATAATCGCTTAATGATGCATCGGATGGAGTTGGACGCTGTTCGTTTGCGCTCGCCGCGCCGGTCATTAAGAGACTTAACGCTAATGCTGCTGATGTAGGGCTTATCTTGCTCATAACAAAATGCTCATGCTCTTGTGAAAATTTAGACTGAAACTACCACAATTAATTTTATTATGTCAATTTTTTTATATAAATTACTAAAAACTCTGTATTTTCTCTGTGCGTCCGCGTCCCAGTGGTTTAAAAAAGAAGAATGAATCAGCCACTCCTTTCTATCAAAAATCTGTCTGTTGATTTTAAGACGCAGGGCGGCTTATTTCGCGCGGTGGACGGGGTTTCGTATGATATTGCGAAGGGAGAGACGCTGGCGCTGGTTGGGGAATCGGGGTCGGGCAAGTCTGTGTCTGCGCTTTCGATCATGCAGCTCCTGCCCTATCCGCGCGCGGTGCATACGGCGGAGTCTTCCGTTCTTTTTAACGGTGAGGAGTTGGTTGGAAAGCCGGAGAGCTTTATGCGCTCCATTCGCGGATCGCAGATCGGGATGATCTTTCAGGAGCCGCAAAGCGCGCTCAACCCTTTGCACACGATTGAAAAGCAGATTGGCGAGATTTTGCGGCTGCATCAGAATATGGGCAAGGCGCAGGCGCGTGAGCGCGTGTGCGAGCTGATGGATCTTGTGGGGCTGCCGAAGCTCAAAGACCGTTTGAATGCCTATCCGCATGAGCTTTCGGGCGGGCAGCGCCAGCGCGTGATGATTGCCATGGCTTTGGCGAATAACCCGGAGCTTTTGATTGCCGATGAGCCTACAACCGCGCTGGATGTAACCGTGCAGGCGCAAATTCTGGAATTGCTGAATGATCTTAAAACGCGGCTGAATATGGCTTTGCTGATGATTACGCATGATTTGACCATCGTTGAGAAAATGGCCGATCAGGTTTGCGTGATGCAAAACGGCAAAGTTGTTGAGGCAAATAGCGCGAAGGATTTGTTTGCCAAGCCGCAGCATGAGTATACCAAGATGCTTTTATCCGCGCAGCCGAGCAGCAAAATTCAGACGGCGAAAGCTGGTGCGCCCGTTATTGTGAAGGGTAGCGGGATTAAAATTCACTTCCCCAAGGCCAAGAATTTCTTTGGTAAGACGACGGATTGGGTCAAGGCGGTCGATGATATCGATATCGTTGCCAAAAAGGGGCAGACGGTTGGCGTGGTTGGCGAGTCCGGATCGGGGAAAACGACGCTGGGGCTTGGGCTTTTGAAGCTTATCAGGGCGCAGGGCACGATTGTGTTTCAAAGCACGGATATTTCGGGGTTTGATCGCAAACAAATGCTGCCTTTTCGCGAAGATATGCAGGTCGTGTTTCAAGACCCGTTTGCCTCACTCTCACCACGGATGTCGGTGGGGGGGATTATCGGCGAGGGGCTGGCGGTTCACCGCAAGGCGCTGAGCGCGGCGGAGCGCGAAAATCTGGTCATTCAGGCGCTTGAGGATGTGCATATGGATCCGGAAACGCGTCATCGTTATCCGCATGAGTTTTCAGGCGGGCAGCGCCAGCGAATTTCGATTGCGCGGGCCTTGGCTTTGCGCCCTGAATTTATTGTTTTGGATGAGCCTACATCAGCGCTTGATCTCTCCGTGCAGTCGCAAATCGTTGATTTATTGCTGGAATTACAGGCCAAACACGAGATTTCCTATATGTTTATCAGCCATGATCTGCGCGTTGTGCGCGCGATGGCGCATGATCTGATTGTTATGAAAGACGGGAAAGTTGTGGAATCCGGCCCTGCGGGCGAGATTTTCGCCAAGCCCCAGCAGGATTACACCAAGGCTTTGCTGGAAGCAGCGCTGAATTTGAAAACCGCTTAAGCTGATTGCAAGTTAAAATTTTCTAGTCTCACTTTAGATAAAAATTAATTATTTCTTAACTAGCCTCAAGATAAGATAAAAAAACTATTGCTTTGAGGTTTTTATGGTAAATTATGCTATAGGCAGTTCTCCTAATACTGATAGATCGAGCTTGACCGATTGCGAAACAGGCAACGGCGGCGGCATATATGATGGCCCACTTCAGGAAACGACAGAAGCAGACACGAGAGCCGTAGAGCAATGCCAAAAATGGCTTAAAGAGCAAGGCTATTACAATGGTAACATTGATGGTATGTGGGGGCCAAAAAATCAACAAGCCTTTGATCAAGCTATCCGCGAACGCGGCGAAGAATTTTGGATGCAAGATTGCCCGCCCGAGATAAAAGAACATTTTGGGCATGCGCAGAAAAGAGGCATTACAGGTTTTGGAAAAACGCCTGATGCTGCTACGGAATGTATTCTTCCAGATAATGGAGAAGGTGGCTTTGGAATAAAAGCTGAAGATGCTGTGCTTCCGGATCTTAGAACGTTTGACCCTGATGTTACAGAAGAGCAAACAATGCTTGCTGAAAAAAACCCGGCAACAATTGTGCAAAATTTTTTGAATGAATCTGGCTATAATTCTGGCCCAGCAGATGGAATTGTTGGCCCCAAAACTAGAGCCGCTTTGGAAGAATACCTTACAAATAATGGCGGCAATTGGAGGAGCCCTAACGTTCCAGATTTCGTTCAGGAAGCTTTAAACACCCTCATTAAACAAGGAACTTTCAAACCAGCAGAAATGCCTGAAATTGGAGGGCTTGTAGAGGCTGAACCCGCCCGGATGCCGGGCGTAGAAGGTGGAGTAAATGGTGCGGTACCAATGCCACAAATAAAAGTTCCTAGTCGTTTTTGTAGCGGAAACCCCGAGGGACTATGTCTCGCTGGGGACCCTGGAGTTGTATCAGCAAGTG
>CAYGNI010000131.1:0-4211 GCA_964351195.1 uncultured Micavibrio sp. | reverse complement strand
TGGTGTAGGTCGTCAGCGTGGGCGTGCCGCCTGGCCCGGTGGTGTAGATCACGTCGCCGGTGGTCGAGTAACTGGACGGCTCGCTCGACGGCATGGACGGCGACGAAGACGGCGTCTCGCTGGGCGCAGAGCCCGAGCCCGACGAGTACTGGCTCGACCCGCCACCCTGGGGCGGTGTGCCCGTCGCCCAGACGGGGATGTAGAGGTAGTAACGCGTCGGGCCGTCGCTCATCGGGCGGCCTCCTTCGCGGGCGTCTTCTCGGGCGAGGGATTCGGCTCGTACCAGCCCTGCGAGCTCACGCGCTTGGTGCATTCGGCGCTGGCCTCGGCCACGGCATCTTCGTAGGTCATCGTCTCGAACGCCCGCAGTTCGCTGCCCGGCGAGCAGTTGACCACGCGGAACTTGTGCTGGTCGAAGTGTGGCCGCAGGGCCTCGAAGCGCCGGGCCAGCGAGTCGTAGAGCACGTTGTTGTGTCGGATGGCGTCCTTGGAACGGTGCTCGTCGAAGGCGTAGCGCCGGTCCGGGGCCATCTTGAAGTCGCAGCCGAGCAGGTACACCGTCCCGAACCCCAGGTAGTGCAGCAGGCGCAGGGCCACCAGCATCACGCTCCGTTTGCCGACGATCCCGAGCGAATCAGCAGTCTTGCCGTCGTTGCCCCAGGGGATCGAGTCCCCGGTCAGGAACCGCTCGTGGTCGAAGTGGTCGGCCCGGCGGAAGAACAGCACCGAGGGCATCTGGTGGACCTTGAAGGCGCTGTCGCGCATCGTGCCATCGGGGTTCTGGATGCGCAGGCGCTTGGACCACATGCACGTCGGCACGATCTTAAGGATGCCCGGGTCCTTCCAGCCGGTGTCGATGAAGCGGCCCGGGTCGTCAACGCAGGTCCACAGTGTCGGCCGGTGGATCGTCCACGAGTTGTTCACGCCCATGGTGACGATGCCCCGCCGATGGAGCAGCGAGAGATCGACCTGGTTGAGCGACGGACCGGAGAGGATCAGGAACGCCGAGCGGCCGCGGTAGAACCGCGCGAGCGAGACCGAGTCGAAGTCGGCGGTATACAGGCGCAGCCCGTCCCGGGCGGGCCGGCGTGACTTGAGCCCGTGCTGGAGCGCTGCGATGTCCGACTGGTTCTCGCGCATCAGCGGGTGAACCTCCCGATGATGTAACGACCGCCCGCCCGACAATCGGTGACCGCACCCACGCGCCCGATGCGGTCCAGCCACCAGGTGATGGGCCGCACGGTCGGGTGCAGGTTCTCGCCCAGAGCGGTGATGCGGCTGGGGCGTGTGCACACCGAGACGCAGAACCATCCCCGCGGCCGGGCGACGCGCCGCATCTCGGCGAGCACGGTGTTCACGTCCTCGGGCAGCAGGTGCTCGAGCGCGTCGAAGCAGGTGACCACGTCGGCCACGCCTTCCACGAGCCCCGTCGCGTGCATGGGCTTGACGACATCGGCCTCGTCGAATGCGAAGTCCACGCCCAGCCCGTCGAAGCCCAGCCGGCGCAGGTGCCGGATGAAGTCGTTGCGGCCGCAGCCGAAGTCCACGACGAAGCGCGGCTTCCAGGCACGGACGATCGGGACCGCGTGGCGGCCATGATTCGTCGAGCCGTACGCCGAGCCCGGTCGCGCGGCCAGATCGAGGTATTTGGCCCGTTCGTGGTCGCGCGGGGCGTCGAGCTCGTTCGCAGCGGTCGTCGTGGTCTGGCTCATGCCCCGCCCTCCACGAACAGGTTGAACTTGCGGTCGCCGTCTGCGGGGTCGGCCAGTTCCATCAGCGTCATGGCTTCGAAGACCCAGACGGGACGCCCCTTGCTGTTGCGCTCGCAGGTGAGCTGCACGCACACCCCTTCGGGGATGGGCACGAGCTTGGGCCGCAGCGACCGCGCCGGAGGGCACTTGGGCAGCACACCAGGTAGATCGCACACGGGGCCAAGTCCCAGCAGGCCTTCGAAGCCAGAGCCCGGCTCTCCCGTGTTCATGTGGTGCGCTTCAAAGCGGTTGATCGCCAACAGCGTCGGGTCTTCGCCGCCACTGGGCAGCTGCGACGACAGGCCCTCGGTCACGGCCACGTAGCGGAGGTAGGTCTCGCTGCCGGGATCGCCGTCGAGGCGGGCCTCCTGCCACGGGTAGCGCCAGCGGTTGTGCTCGCTGGGGATCGGCTGGGCCGCCCCTAGGATCGCGGTGACACGGCCCGATGACGGCCGGCCCATCTCGATCACCGCCCACTTTTCGCCGACGCCCTCTTCCTTCCAAAGGATCGGGACGCCGCCCATGGGCGTACTGGTGAGCACGGTTTCGTCGGGCGCGAGGTCGCAGGTGGTGTCAAGCTCGTTGTTGACGAACACCCGCGCGGGCGTGACGCCGGTGAGCACGCACCGCCCAAGTTCGCCCGCCTTGATCGGCTGGGTCGCCAGCACGAACGCCATCGGGCTCGAGCCCTCGGTGGCGACCACGCCGGTCAGCGGCGTGCGGCTATGGAACGTCCGCTCCAGATCGTTCTCGCCCGGCTCGACCAGCACGCCCGAGATCGCGAGCACGTGGTACGGCTCGATCGTCTGGTCGGAGTCGTTCCGCACGAGCACCAGCCCGCGCGGCATGGCGTCGGCCAGGGGCCCACCGCCCTGGGTCTGTTCGCGCCGGCGCTCGGCTACGGCCGCATCGACGAAGGCGTTGTACGCTCGCGCAGGGATCACCAGCGGCTGGCCGGAGCGGACTTTGCGGAAGGCGTCAGCCATGCGTCAGATCCCCAGCGCCGAGAAGTTGCCCTGGTCGTACACCCGCTCGACGTACGCCGCGACCGGGCGCTTGACGATCGCCTGCGAGCCCGCGTCCTCGGCATCGGCGTAGCGGACCCAGAGGTACTCCCAGCCCTTCTTGCTGATGCTGCTGATCGGCCCGACCGAGATGCCCGAGGCGTTGGGGCTCGCGGCGAAGCGGAAGGTGATCTCCCAGTCGGAGTCCACGCCCGTGCCGCGTCGCGAGCCGGACGCGCCCAGGAACAACACCTCGCCGGCGTTGAAGCCTTTCCACGACCCGCTGTTGACCTTGCCCGTCAGGTTGAACAGCGTGCCCTTGTACCCCTGCGTGACCTGACTGGCCGGCAGGTAGTGTGTCTCGCTGAACTGGTACACCGGCACGGTGATGTCCACGCCCTCGACACCGTCACCCGTCACGCCGATCGCGCCCTTGAAGTCGGGCGCTGTCGTCCCCGATGCCGCGTGGCTGCTGATCGTCTGCTTGCTCTGGGTGATGTGCTGGGTGCCGCCGCCGGTGTCGAAGCTGAAGACGCTCTCGCCGGTCTGAGGGAACCCGCCGCCCTGGGCCTGGGCGTACCGGGCCGTCGCTTCCCACAGCTCGAATCCCACCGGCTCGACCGACACCGTCTGCCGGGGCAGGCCGTCGTAGGTGGCCGGGCTCTCCGCCTCGGCGGCGGACCGGGCCGCGAGGTCGTCGTTGGTGCCGCGCACGGTGTAGACGAGCTCCGCCGAAGGGTTGTCGCCCTTCGTGGACCGGCGGCTCTCGAACTTCTCCGTCACGGTGATCGGCACGGGGTGTTGCTCCTACGCGAAGGTCCTGTTCATGCGAAAGTCAGGCCGCCGCTCTTGGCGGCGTCGGCGAGTTGGCGGGTGTGCTTGGCGGTCTGCTCGGTGGCCTTGGCCGTCCGCTCGGCGACGGCGTCGTCGGAGGCCAGCCCCTGCACGGCGCTGGCGTTGAAGGTGCCGCGCACCGAGATGCCCTCGGCCACGAGGTCGCCGATGCCGCGCAGGCGGTCCTCGAACTCGGCCAGCAGGTTGCGCGGACGGCTGTCGGGTTCGGCCTCGGCTTCCTCGCGACGCTTGCGGGCCTCTTCGATGGCGTCGTCGAGACGCTTGCGGGCTTCTTCGAGCTCGCGCTGCGCATCGGTGACCCGCTCGTCGGTCTGGACATCGAGCGCCTTCTGGGCGTCTTCGTACTGCTTGCCGATCTCCGACAGCGTCGCGTCGTTGAGCTCGCTGGATCGGTCGCGCTCGGACGATCGCCGGGCCTCGCGCTCGGCCAGGGCCGCGCGGGTGCGGTCGTCGATCTCGCCCAGCCGGTGCTCGCGCTGCTCGTCGCCCGGGCCGCTACGATCCTGCACGCGACGCGCGAGGATCGGGCCCGCCCCCACGACGAGGGCGCGCGGCGGATCGCGGCGCACATCGCCGCGCACACGGGCCCGGACGATCGCAT
>CAYGNI010000130.1:4049-4257 GCA_964351195.1 uncultured Micavibrio sp. | reverse complement strand
CGAACGCACCGCTCACCCCCTCCCCCAAGAGCTCGAATTATAAAAATATTTTATCGCAAGTAAACACACCTGCCGACATGAAATCCCTGTCGGACGAAGAGCTCCACCAGCTCGGCGATGAAGTCCGCCGCGCGACAATCCCGGCTGTCTCCAAAACAGCCAGCCCCCTAGGCGCGGGCCTCGGCGTTGGCGAGCACACAACAGCCCT
>CAYGNI010000130.1:0-4039 GCA_964351195.1 uncultured Micavibrio sp. | reverse complement strand
TGCAAGAAAAATAGACCCAACCACGTCCAGAAGAGATCTCTTTACCTCGCCCGTACCAAAACCCAAAACCCAACACCCAACACCCACGGTCCTCGACCGCATAAACAGCCCCGCCGACATGAAATCCCTCACCGATGAGGAGCTCAAAACCCTTGCCGATGATCTCCGCGGCGCGACAATCCAGGCTGTCTCCAAAACAGGCGGCCACCTAGGCGCGGGCCTCGGCGTTGTCGAGCTCACCACAGCCCTCCACGCCGTTTTCGACACGCCCCACGACCGCCTCATCTGGGATGTCGGCCACCAATGCTATCCGCACAAAATCCTGACCGGGCGCAAGGACCGCATCGAAACCATCCGCCAGCCCGGCGGCCTGTCCGGCTTCACCAAGCGCGCAGAGAGCGAATACGACCCCTTCGGCGCAGGCCATAGCTCCACCAGCATCTCCGCAGGCCTCGGCATGTCCATCGCCTCCGACCTCGCGCACAAAGACAACCACGTCATAGCCGTAATCGGCGACGGAGCCATGTCCGCAGGCATGGCCTACGAAGCCATGAACAACGCGGGCACGCAAAAATCCAAACTCATCGTCATCCTGAATGACAACGAAATGTCGATCGCCCCGCCCACAGGCGCGATGTCCCGCTACCTCACAAAACTGGTCAGCTCAAAGGGCTACATCCACGCCCGCGAGATCGGCAAGAAAATCACAGAGCGCATGCCCCCTGCCGTGCGCCACGCCGCCAAACGCGCCGAAGAAGGCGTCCGCGTCGCTGTTGGTGGCGGTTCCTTGTTCGAAGAACTCGGCTTTTACTATATCGGCCCCGTCGATGGCCATAACATGGACCAACTCCTCGCGGTTCTGCGCAACGCCAAAGCCGCAGACCATAACGGCCCCATCCTCATCCACGCCATCACGCAAAAGGGCAAAGGCTACCTCCCCGCCGAGAATTCAAAAGACAAAATGCACGGCGTGAAAAAATTCGACGTCATCACAGGCGATCAGGTGAAATCCGCCCCCGGCGCACCGTCCTACACCGCCGTCTTCGCCGCCCAGCTCATCCGCGAAGCCGAAAAGGACGATAAAATCACCGCCATCACCGCCGCCATGCCCGACGGCACAGGCCTCGACAAATTCGCCGCAAAATTCCCCGACCGCTGCTTTGATGTCGGCATCGCCGAACAACACGCCGTCACCTTCGCCGCAGGCCTCGCCGCCGAAGGCTATAAACCCTTCGTCGCGATATACTCCACCTTCCTGCAACGCGCCTATGATCAGGTCGTGCACGACGTCGCCATCCAGAATTTGCCCGTGCGTTTCATGATCGACCGCGCAGGCCTCGTCGGCGCAGACGGCGCAACCCACGCCGGAAGCTTCGACATCGCTTATCTCGGCTGCCTGCCGAACATGACCCTGATGGCCGCCGCAGACGCGGATGAGCTTGAAAAAATGGTCGCCTTCGCGGCCACCTATGATGACGGCCCCCTCGCCCTAAGATACCCCAGAGGCGAGGGAGTTTCCGAGGAAACTTTGCTCAACCCGATGCGAAGCAAACCGCAGGTTTGTTCGCCACTTAAACTAGGCAAAGGCCGCATCGTTTATACATCCCCTTCTTGTCATTCCGAACGCGAAGCGGAGGAATCTCAAAACCCATCAGAGATTTCTCGCTCCGCTCGAAATGACATTGCTATACTAAGCTACGGCACCCGCCTCGAAGAAGCCTTAAAAGCCGCCAAAGACCTCGAAGCTCAGGGCAAAACCGTCACCGTCGCCGACGCAAGATTTGCAAAACCCTTGGACACAGACTTAATTAGAAATCTTGTAACGTGTCACTCGCAACTTGTAACGATTGAAGAAGGCTCCATCGGCGGCTTCGGCTCCTATGTCCTCAACTACATTCACAACAGCCGAATCCTAGAAGACACGAGATCACGAGGCCACGAGCCCACGAGAATACGAACCCTCACCCTCCCCGACACCTTCCAGGACCACGGGCACCCCGACGCTCAATACGAAGAGGCTGGACTAGTCGCCAAATCAATAACAACAACTATTGATTGATTTAAAGTAAAACTTATGTTCTTTTTAAATAAAGAACTGGAAAAGCCGTGCTAAAGTTATCATTTTTAGAAAAACAAGGCTTAGCGCCAAAAGATTGGACCATTAAATCAATCATCGGAACCATTGGCGTTTTTACAGCTGTGGCTCAGGTATGTATTGGCATAGCAATGTATTTCATTGTTAAAGACCCCTTACAAAAGGACTTTATATACGGGGTGGCTTGCACACAGTTAGTTATTATAGTCGCTCTTAGCTGGCTAATGTACCTATACGTCATCAGTCGACCTCACAGATATTCGACGTTTCCTAAAGCAGCTCATAATGTAAACCACAAAATTCGCGATGCCGTCTGCAAAGCTAAAAACTTTGATACAACTGCAATTAATGTCCTTGAACGAGAAACATCAGAGGAAGTTATAGAAGAAATTTGTAATTCTTTTGAAAAAGTCACTGGACTACCTTGCCGTGCGTGTATCTCTTTCATTGAAGTTGCCAATGATGAAGATGTTCAAGACGGAAACGTACGGGTTATTTTTAGAGATAAAGACTCAAAAACCCAATGTGGCGATATAGACGAAAACTCTAAAGAGGCCAAAAACCCAGTATCAAGCAACACATCATATAAAACTGTTATAACATCTCATTCTCGGAAAATATTTTTATGCAATGATCTTTATGATCTACACATGGAAGGCAAATACGAAAGCACCTCATTCGAAAAATATGGTGGTAAGCCAGATTTAAGTAAGGGCAGAAAAACTTGGCGCTTGCCATACCTTTCAGCCGTGGTAGCCCCTATATGGTTCACAATAGACGGAAAAAAAAGCAATATCACAAGCATTACAAAACAGAATACAACTGACGAAAAAAATGATACAGTAGATTCTAGATTTTATGGTTTCCTATGTATAGATTCACTGTATACAAATGCTTTTGATGCTGTTCACACTGAGGATTTAGTGGGAACTTTTGCTGACTCTCTGTGTTTATTATATTCCAGTATGGAAAGCGAAAAACAACGTGCTGCGGGGAATGTGCAACAAACGAAAGGGGCTATTAATGAAGAAGTCAAACAACGATCAAACTCGTAATTCCTCAGGGCAATTCGAAATTTTCACTAACCCTAAGACAGTGACAGAGAATTCTGTCCACGTAAACGTCAACAAAATGTCCGATAATGGAGAAGTAAAGTTTGTTAGACGAATGTCTGTATACCAATTCCCTGTCACAGAAAAGCAAGCAGGTTAACTGTCGAATTAAACTACAAATTGACAAAACAGGAATAATTTCCTATTATCGTCACCATGTTTGATGATATTGACCACGACATGGAAAAACTGCGAGCCCAGGAACGGGACAGAAAACAACGCTCGCAAGAGCTGATCACCGCGCTCTATACCGAGCTTGAATCCCTTCTCGAACACCCCGCAACCCCCGACACCCTAAAACAACAGGCCGATGTGCTGGACGCCATCTTTGCCGCCATGATGCGGCGGAACGTCATGCGCGACAAGGAAAACGGCTATATCGACCCTAAAAATCTGGAATTCGCCCTGCGCATTCAAAAACAATGCAATGACACGCTCAAAACCCGCGCCGCCATTGATTATATGCAAAACATCACAAAGGGCGATGCCTCCCCCCACCCCCTCCAATTGATAGAACAAACTGGTGAAGCCGAAAATGCGTAAGAAAAGAAGGGCTTACCCGCCAAAACACCGCGCGCTTCTGGCCCAAAAAGCCCGTGAGAACAAACCATGGGAAGCCTCCACCGGCCCGCGCACCGACGCGGGCAAAGCCGCCGTCTCCCAAAACGCCATCACATCCGGCCTCCACACCGCCGAAATCCGCAACCTTCGAAACGCTTTATCCCGACAAGCCAAAATTCTCCGTGACCTTCGTGTTCTCCGTGTTTAAACTCATATCAATGACAACCCTGCCCGCACCCACAATCGTGATTTTCGACATGGACGGCACAAC
>CAYGNI010000129.1:0-4454 GCA_964351195.1 uncultured Micavibrio sp. | reverse complement strand
GCTCTCTGGGCATGGCGGGAAGAAAAGCGGGCGCATGCCCCGGACCACAAGCTCCGAAGCACCAAAAGCCGGCTGGACGCGCTTCAGCGATTTTTTCACCACTACACATTCACTATCATGCCAGAGCAGCCTGGCGGCGATGTTTGGGGGTTGATGGACTTTGAGGAGGAGGAGCGACGTTTCTCCCCAGGCTTCGTGGCGAGCATTCGAGCCGAGTACGACGCCACGTTCCGGAAGCTCCTCGCCGAGAACCCCGAGTCGCAATTCGGACAGATCGTGAACCAGCCGTATTACCGCCACGGCCTCTTCCCCCGGCTCAAGAACGAGACCCTGGAGGTGATGAATGCGATGGCGACAGTCAATCCGCAGGGCAAGCCTTCTGGAAAATGCATTGGTCTGGGGATGTTGTGGGCTGCGGCCGCGGCGGTCTGGGGGAGGATTCCGCTCGATCGCATTATCATTACCGGCAATCGCGCGCACATGTTTGTGTACCTCGATATCGACGACGGGCACCTACTCAACAACACCAAGTGGTTCAGCAGCACACGGATCAACAACCAGTCCGATCTCTCAGAGTTTGCCAAGACCGTCGCTTCAGGCACCGATACCACGTTCTTCTACAATCCGGAGATGGGGATGTGCCATTGCACCTCGAAGACATCGCAGATTCCCCGCGAACGAGTCACGGAAATATACCAACAAATCGGTGGTTTTGTTTCCAATCGCCTCAAGCACCCGACACCTGAGCACATCCGCTTCGTAGACCCCAACGATCCGATTCCCGACCCCGCGGAGCACGAAACGGCGGAGAGTTATCAAGCCGAGGTCGCAAACCTCTCGCAGGAGAAACCGGGCTCAATCTATGAGTACGCTTTGTATGCGTTCCGGAGCCTTAAAGTCGCGCACCCACAGGCGTATGTGCGAGCCGCCCTGCGGGAGGCGCGGGCGCGGGAGCTTGGGCGTGATGTGAATGACTTGTCTTCCGTACTGGCGATCGTCAGCAGTATTGAGGGGAATGAGTCGATCTTTGCAAGTCGCGAACGTATTGCTATGCCCGACGAAACGCTGCTTTTCAGCAGGGGCAGCGATCGGGATCGGGCACTACTCCTCTTTGCACTACTGGCGAACTCGCCAATCAAAGATCCGAGAAGCTGCATCGGTCTTTCCCCTGACAGAAGTTTCGTCCGCTATCGCGGCTCGTGGATCGACGTCGGCACAATGACGATTGCCGAGACCGAGCCTGCAGGGCTGTCGCTCGTCTTTGATGGGCATGGCTCAGAATGGGCACCATAGCTAGGTCTGGAGGATCGAAGCGGCGATTCGGTGCATGCCACATCACGAACAACGCAGCTCTGAACTCGCTCGGCGTGCGATCGACCGGCCGATTGGAGCAGAACCCCACCCAGGCCGAACTTGCCCACGAGGCGGGGATGTCGAAACGGACGATCGAGCGGTTGGAGGGCGGGGAATCGATCCACACCACCAATCTGGTTCGTGTGCTGCGTGTCCTCGGCTTGCTCGCCAATCTCAACGAACTGGTGCCCACGCCGGTTCCCAGCCCGCTTGAGGTCCTGCGGTCGAAGCAGAAGCGTCGCAAGCGGGCGAGCGGGCGTTCTCAGCAAGCACCTGACACGGAGTCCGGAGGGTGGACTTGAGGTGACGATCCGAAGCCTGAGGCGTGATCGGCGGAGTGAGTGAGTGGATCCGCTCCCCCGGACTTGATCCTGATTGCAGAAGCCATGCCCGTTGGACGGAGTTTCTGCAGTCAGAATCAAGTCACGATAGAGATCGATCGCTTCACCGAGATTGCCGCGGGCTGATCACGAGCGAGACTTCCTCAGAGCCGACAGCCGCACACGAGGCCTCACCGCGACTTTGTGGTCCGTCCCGAACAGCACCGCCCCCTGCAATGAGGCCGCCACCGCCGAGCCGACCAGGCAGTCCAGCCAGTGGTTGTCGAGGCCCGTGACCCGCAGCTTCCACTCGTCGACCGTCCGGCCGCGGCCCTCGGTCTTCACCCGGTACTCGCTGGTCAGGTGATCGGCCAGCAGGCGGTGCCGTGAGGCCTCGCGGCCGAAGAGCGACAGGCAGCCGGGGTCGCCCATGGGCATGCCCAGCCGCGCGTGCGTGAAGCTCTTCCAGTAGTTGGTGTCGTAGACCACGTGTCGCACGGCCCGCTTGCCGGTCACCAACGGCACGCGCCAGTTGAGGCCAACACGCTCGCCGCGCTTGCGCTTGTAGTCACTGAACGGGATGCTGCTCGCGCCCACGTACCGGCCATGGCTGGGCATCACGATCCCGGCGTGGGCCGATTGGCGGCAGAACTGGTACACCACGTCCGACGACTGGCCCCAGTTCGCATCGATCAGGCAGCGCTCGATGCGCAGGTCGGTCCCGTCGTCGCGCCGCCACGCCTTGCCGAGCAACTCGTCGGTCAGGGCCTCGAGCCCGGCGTAGATCGCGCCCTCCTGGCCCGCCCTCGGGAACTCGGTCAGCAGCGTGCGCCGCGCATCGCGCAGCGAGAAGTACTGCTGATTGGGGTCCGGCCACGCGCCGTAGTCGAGCACATAGCCGGTGAAGTCGTCCTCCCAACCCGCGACGAGCCAGAACAGCAGCTTGCCCTGCACGTCGATGAACGCCGTCGCCCGCGTGCAGCCGATGGGCACAACACCCCGGGGCATGCCGTTGGTCTTCGCGGCGATCTGCTCGGGCGTGAGCAGGTCGTCGTCGGCCGCGACTTCGGGCAGCGGCTCGTTCTGGTACTCGGCCCAGAACGCAGCCTCGTCCTGAAGCTTGAGGTTCATCGCGTGCTGGACGGCGCTGAGCTCGTCGTGGTTGAACCGCGCCGGCCAGGCGATCGATGCGCCGGCGTCCATCTTCTTGCGGTTCCGCTTGTAGAACGCCGTCGCCTGCGAGAGACCCCGGTCGGCCCGCAGGCCCTCGGCCCGGATCTCGGCGTACCTCGCCCACAGCGCCTCGTCGGCCGGGAAGGCATAGACCATCTTTGTCCGCTCGCCCTGCCACTGGGGGTGCTTGTCGCGGTCGAGCAGCCGGTCGGCCAGGTCGTCGGGGCGCACGACCGTGACCGTCATCAGCCCTGCGATCTTCTGGCCCGGCCCGGCGAGGCCGAGGATGGCCCCCGCGAGCACGCGCTCCCGTGCTGCGCACTGGCTGGGGCTCCGGGCCGACTCGTCGGTCTGCGGGTCATCAATGAGCACGAGCGACGGGCGGACGCTCTGGCCGTCCGGGCGCTTGCGCTTCATGCCGCGGATGCGTCCGGTGATCCCCGCAACGGCGATGATTGCGCCCGACGCAGCCGAGCCCTCGATCGTCGGCAGCACGATCTCCTTGGCGGTCCACCCGATGTGCGTCGGCTCGCCCTTATAGAGCTGGCCCGAAGCCCGCTGGTGGATCCCCTCCAGGCAGCGGATGGGGTAACACGCCTCGGGGAAGTCGTCGGCGAGCAGGTCGTTGTTCTCCAGTTCGCTCTTGATGCTCTCCAGCATCGAGGCCGCGTGCTCTTCGTCGGAGCCGATCAGACACACGAACGTCCGGGCCCCGATCAGGATGGCCCAGAGGCAGGCGGTCTCGCAGAGCGTGGTCTTTCCGCTGCCGCGCGGCATGGCCATCGCGAACAGGCCGCCCTCGAGCACCGCAGTCTCCAGCTTGGCGATCACCTTGAGGTGATCGTCCGACCAAGGCAGGTGGAAGGTCTGGGGGAAGTAGGTGTCGCAGAAGGCTTTGAACGACTCGGTACAGCGTCGCTTGCGCTCGGGGTTGCCGACCGGTGGAAGCTCGCCGATGTTCCGGCCCGAGAGCGAGAGGGCCTTGTTCCGTTCGCGGGCCCGCTCGCGCACGGCGTCGTAGCCGGAGAGTTCATCCTCGGCTGGCTCGGGCTTCGGCTCGTGGCGCGTCGCGACCAGCCAGGCGGTGTATCGGAACAGATCGACGGTCTTGCCGTCGCCGATGCGAAAGCCCGCCCGCGTGCGGTGGCGATGCAGCTGCCGCTCGTTGATCACCTCGCCCAGCGGGGTCGAGTTCAGGAGCCGGCACGTCTCCGACGGCTTGAGCGAGCGCGGGTCGATCTTCGGGATGGCGGGCTGGTTCGCATCACTCGCCACGGCCACCCCCGGCGCTCATCTGCTGCACGAGCCACGCGGCGTAGTGCACGAGGTTGACGCTGCCGTCCGCGTTGGTCGGCGCGCCGGCGGCGATGTCCGCCCGGAGCATGTCTTCGGTGACGGGGCTTCCGCCTACGCGCGTGAGCACGCGGGCCGCGTCGGCCGGGGACATCGCGGCCGGGTTGAGGCGCTGCGGCCCGCCGTCGCTAGGCGCGTGTTCGGGAGTCATCGCGCACCTCCCGGACCTTGCCGCCACATCGCCGCAGAATCTCGAAAACATCTGCAAATGCAGGCCAAAACGCCTTCCCTTTGGCCGGATGTCATGGCTTCATG
>CAYGNI010000128.1:0-4489 GCA_964351195.1 uncultured Micavibrio sp. | reverse complement strand
ATCCGACGACGAATATCACGTCATTAACTGCGCAACAGAGGACTTCGCGACTGTGCGCGACGCGCTCGAAGCCAAATATGGCGAGCCCGAAAGCCAGGGCCTCATCTGGAAACCCAATGTGCAAACCTCGGTGGATGAAGACACCGCAGGCTCAATCCTCAAACTCATCGATACTTTGGAAGACAGCGACGACGTCCAAAACGTCACCGCCAATTTCGAAGCCGCCGATGATGTCATGGAAAAATTAATGGCGGCGGGTTAAAGCGTTCTTGATTTGTTCTAAAAATATGCTATGATTTTATCAAGTTGCTTGATTTTACTTTTTCAGTAGGCGCAAGCGGCGACGAGTGTTGGACATACTTTAGACGCGCAGCAACGCACTGAAAAAGTAAAAGGAAGAAACTTGTATGATTATTCTCGGCATAGATCCCGGACTTCAAAAAACAGGATGGGGCGTCATCCAAAGAGATGGCCACGCTCTACGATACCTAGCCTCTGGTCTCATCAAAACCAATCCGGCGGATACACTGCCACGCCGCCTGGCATTCCTGCATGAAAGCCTCGCTGATATCCTCAAGCAATGGACGCCCGACTGTGCCGCTGTGGAGGAAACCTTCATCAACAAAAACCCCGCAAGCGCCTTGAAACTGGGGCAGGCGAGGGGAGTGCTCCTCGCCGTTCCGGCCATTTACGGCATTGAAACGGCGGAATACTCCGCCAATAAAGTCAAAAAATCCATTGTCGGTACGGGCCACGCGGCCAAAGAGCAAATGGGCATGATGATCCGCACATTGCTTCCCGCCTGTGGGCAGATTTCCGAAGACGAAGCAGATGCGCTTGCAGTTGCCATCACCCACGCGCATTATTACCCCAATGCGTCAATCCGGCGAAGGCCGGAATCCGTGGCCTGAGCCCCCCCGGCAAAACCGCAAAACAAACTGAGTAACTCTAAAAGCACAACAAAAACAATACCATGATAGCAAAATTAACCGGCATTATCGATACGATCGCAACAGGCCACCTGATTTTGGACGTAAACGGCGTTGGCTATCTGGTCAGCGCAAGCGCGCGCACATTATCGCGCATAGGCCAAAAAGGAGACCCGGCCAGCCTCCTTATCGAAACCATTATCCGTGAAGACGCCTTCACCCTTTTTGGCTTCGCCGATAAACATGAGCAGGAATGGTTCAAACTCCTGACCTCTGTGCAGGGCGTCGGCGCAAAGGCGGGGCTGGCTATTCTTTCTGTGTCTCCACCCGATAAAATCGCCCTTGCCATCGCCGCGCAGGACAAAGCCCCCATTCAGGCCGCAGACGGCGTCGGACCAAAACTCGCCACCCGCATCCTGACCGAGCTTAAAGACAAAGCCGCCAATATGGATCTATCTCCGCCGCCCAAAACCGTGAGCTACAGTGACATCGCCGGCGAAACACCCGCAGACACAGGCCTTGATAACGACGCAATATCCGCCCTCACCAATCTCGGCTACGCCCGCGCAGACGCCTATCAGGCCGTCATGAACGCCAAACCCAAATCAAACGATAACCTGCAGGACCTCATCCGCACCGCTCTCAAGGAGCTAAGCGCATGACAGAACCCGCCATCAAAAACCCGGATTTGGAACGCCAGGCCCAAAACTTTGAGCAAGGCGAGGAGGGCGCTCTTCGCCCCTTATCCCTCAAAGAATTCATCGGCCAACCCGCATTAAAAGCCAATCTCGACATATTCATCAAAGCCTCAAAATCGCGCGGCGATTCGATGGATCATGTGCTGCTCTTCGGCCCGCCGGGCTTGGGCAAAACCACACTCGCACAGATCGTCGCCAAGGAACTGGGCGTAGGCTTCCGCGCCACATCCGGCCCCGTCATCGCCAAATCCGGCGACCTCGCCGCCATCCTCACCAATCTTGAAGCCAATGACGTACTCTTCATCGATGAAATCCACCGCCTCAACCCGGCGGTCGAGGAAATTTTATACCCCGCCATGGAAGATGGAAAACTCGACCTCATCATCGGCGAAGGCCCCGCCGCACGCAGCGTCCAAATCGAACTCGCGCCCTTTACCCTCGTCGGCGCAACGACGCGCTCCGGCTTGCTGACAAACCCGCTAAGAGACCGCTTTGGCATCCCGCTGCGCTTGGAATTTTATTCCGCCGAAGAACTCGCCTCTATCGTTGCGCGCACCGCCCGTCTTCTGAACATGCCTCTGGCCGAAGACGGCGCTTTGGAAATCGCCAAACGATCACGCGGAACCCCGCGCATAGCAGGGCGCTTAACCCGCCGCATCCGTGACTTCGCCCAAGCCGAAAACGCCACATCAATCGGAAAACCCCTTGTCGACAACGCCCTCAAGCGATTGGATGTCGACGGCGCAGGCCTTGATTCCATGGATCGCCGTTACCTTTCATGCATCGCCGATAACTATGGCGGCGGCCCCGTCGGTGTCGATACGCTTGCCGCCGCCCTGTCCGAACAGCGCGACATGATCGAAGACGTCATCGAACCCTACCTCCTTCAGCAAGGCCTCATCCAACGCACCCCGCGTGGCCGTTGCCTGTCCGGGAAAGGCTTTACCTATTTAGGATTAAAACCTATATCAAACGCACAAACGGATTTACTCGGCGACGATCAATAATGACACATCACTCCTTCCCCATCCGCATCTACTACGAAGACACAGACGCAGGCGGCATAACCTATCACGCCAACTATATCCGCTACGGCGAACGCGGACGCACGGAATTCTTGCGCCATCTCGGCTTCACAAATTCGCAAGTCCGTGATGATTTTGGAATTTTTTTCGTCGTCAAGCATTTGGAGATTGAGTATCACAAGCCTTCGCGCCTCGATGATCTTCTGAGGATGGACACCGCCATCGAAACAATTCGAAACACAAGTTTTATCATGACCCATAAAATCTATAGAACCGAAGCGGACAACAGTGATACGCTCATCGCCGAATTACGTGTAGCACTTGTTTGTGTTGATACGAATACTATTAAACCTGTAAGATTTCCCGACGAAATCAAAAGCAAATTTGAAACCTATAGAGAATGAGGCCCAGCCCATGAGTTCAGTAACGAGTTCAGTCCCGAGTTCCGCCCCCAACCCCGTTGAAGCCGTCGACACCGTTGACCTTGGCGGCTATAGCCATGACCTCAGCATGATCGGGCTTTTCATGGAGGCCGATTTAATCGTAAAAGCCGTAATGCTGGCCCTTATTCTGGCTTCGATCTGGGCCTGGACAGTGATTTTCGCCAAACGCTCCAACCTCAAAAAACTCAACAAGAAAGCCGATGTGTTCGAAGATTCATTCTGGTCGGGCGAACCTTTGGACAAAATTTATCAACGCGTCAAAAATTCAAAGCACGACCCGCTTCTCGCGACATTCTCCGCCGGTATGGAAGAATGGCAAGCGGGAATAGCAGGCGGCCTGCCGATCAAGGAAAGCATGCAGGCTTCTTTGCGCCAACGTGTCGAGCGCGCCATGAACGTCGCCATCGGCCGTGAAATCAATATCCTCGAGCGCGGCATGACTTTTCTGGCAAGCGTCGGCTCCACCGCGCCGTTCATCGGCCTGTTCGGAACCGTTTGGGGCATCATGAACTCTTTCTCCTCCATCGCCGCCACCAACAACACGTCCTTGGCCGTCGTTGCCCCCGGTATCGCCGAAGCCTTATTCGCAACGGCCCTTGGCCTTGTCGCCGCGATTCCTGCCGTGATCGGCTATAACGTCTTTTCAAACGGCATCAACCGCTATGCCGACCGCCTCGAAGCCTTCGCTGATGAATTCTCCGCCATCCTTTCGCGCCACCTCGACAGTCAGGATGAGGATACGAATTATAGAAAGGCCGCAGAATAATGGGCGCAACCTTAGCCAACAAAACCAAGAGCAGGGGCCGCAGGACAGGGGGCACATACCGCCCCATGGCCGAGATTAACGTCACGCCTTTCGTCGACGTCATGCTGGTGCTTTTGATCGTCTTCATGGTTGCCGCGCCGTTACTGACAACAGGCGTCGCCGTCGACCTTCCGGACTCACAGGCCAAAGCCATCACCGATGAAGACAACAAACCCATCGAAATCACCCTCAGCAAAGACGGAAAAATTTATTTGGGTGAAACTGAAACGCTCGAAGATCGTTTGCTCATAAAATTAAAGGCCATGACCGAAGGCCAGGCCGACCGCCGCATCTATATCCGTGGCGATCAGGGATTGGAATACGGGCGCGTCATGAAAATCATCGGAGCCATCAACGGGGCCGGCTTCACCAAAGTCGCCCTCATTTCCGAACAAACCAATCGCTAGACAGAAACATTCAAAACCCATGAATGCCACAGCAAGACATAACACAATGCTTTCCGTTGACGACCCTACAATGAAAGGGGCGCTCATCGCATCCGGCCTTTTTCATGTCTTCATTTTCGTGCTCAGCATCGTTGGTCTGCCGTTTATCGTCAAAGATGCACCGATCATTATGACTCCTGTAT
>CAYGNI010000127.1:0-4500 GCA_964351195.1 uncultured Micavibrio sp. | reverse complement strand
GATCGGCCATTCCCGCGTTCTTGATCCTGATCTGCGAAGCCCCGAACGCACCCGCCTCATGGCCCGCCGCCTGCTGACCAAGGCCACCGCCCGCCTGCGCCGCAAAGGCTATTACGCCGGCGCGCTGTCTTTGGGTCTGCGCACTGTCGACGGCCGCAAATGGCGCCGCGAAATCCACCTCGCCAACCCCGCCCAAGACCCCTTCACCTTCCTCGAACACCTCGACATCCTGTGGCTTGAAATGGCTTCCACCATCGACACACGCACCACCCGCTTCAAAAAGGTCTCCACCCTCCTCCTCTCCTTGCGCACCGCCGAGGAAATCACCGGCGACATGCTCGAAGAAGGCTACCGCGAAAAACTCACCGACCTGAAAAAGCGGGAATCCCTGGCCCTCGCGCTGGACAAGCTCCAAACCAAATATCAAAAGGAAACCGTCACTCTGGGCACCCCGCCCAAAACCCTCGCAGGCTATGTTGGCACCAAAATCGCCTTCTCAAGGGTCCCTGAAGCCGAAGAATTCTGGAATTGACGACGCAGCCGTCATTGCAACCCCGGCCTCCCGCAGGGGGAAGCAATCCAGTCCCTAAGCAACATCTTCGTATAAATCCCTCCATTCAGGATTCATATCTTCTATAAGCTTGAGCTTGTTTTTACGATTACCGCCTTTTATGCGTTTTTCTTCTAAAATGGCAGCCTCCATGGTCTCAAAGCACGCATAATAAACAAGGTTTTGACAACGATACTTCGATGCAAATTTTGATTTTGCAGCGTGCCTGTGCTCATAAACACGCCTCACAAGATCTGATGTCACGCCAGTATACAGCGTTCCGTTCTTTTGACTGGAAAGTATATAAACTGCGGGTTGCTTCATTCCATGGATTGCTTCGCTGCGCTCGCAATGACGGGAAGGTTTTAATTCCCCTTCACAGACCGATCACCCAGCGCCTGCACAGGCCTTGCGTTAACAGGGAAAACCGCCTGAAACGCGGTCAGCTGCTTTTCGGAAATCTCAATCGGATCTTTCAAAACATACCACGATACCCCCTCACTACAGGGCGGCGTCGTCAAAGATCCATCATAGCTGTAATAGCTTTTATCTTCCGGCATCAAATCATCTGCTGACAACTCAACCATGTTTACGCTTTTGATTTCCCCGGCCTGCGGCACATTCTGCCATATCCCTTCAATGACAGGGTTATGCGCTCCAACTTTCATCGTCACACCCACAACAGCCAAGGAGCCGTCTTCGGCCTTGTGCACAAAATGCGCCTCCATCGGATAGGGAGCACCATCGATATAATGCTCGCTGGGCGTATGGAAATGAAATTGCTGCAGCGCATAGGCCTTACCACCTATAGAAAAACTGCTACCCGGCGCATAATTCACCTGCACCGTATGGCCATTATTCTCAACAACCAGAGGCACCGGCGAATAGGTAAGCTCAAGCGCAGGCAAATCTTCTTGCACAAACTGGTTAATATTGATTGGCGATTGCATAGCCCCCGAACCGCACAACTCATATGAAGAATTCAACTCCGCCCATTTATATGCACCGCCACCGCTCGTATAGCCCCAATCCACAGTATGCGGCGTTTCATGCGGCGTAGCCGCCGGAGTCTTAACCTCCACTTCAAAAACCTGAACCTGCGCTTCATCTGTCGCCGCTTCAATCTCTGCCTTCACCTCTTCCATCGGCTTGCCATGATCATCCACGACAACCACAGCGTCCTCCGCCATCGCCGGAAGAGCCGTACAAACCGATAACGCAGCAATCAAAAGAGCTTTTCTCATAACCTTCATCCCATTTTGCAAAGTGAGTCGTAATTCTTAAGACACAATTCTAACGCATTGTCCCCGAAAGAAAACAGGAAATATTTGCGCTTCCCCAACCCTTTTGCTACATCACGCCCATGGAAAGCAAAACGATACACATTGTGGGCGCAGGTCTCGCAGGCTCCGAAGCCGCCTGGCAAGCCGCCAATATGGGCACCGATGGGAATATACGTGTCATCCTCCACGAAATGCGCCCGCAAAAAGAAACCCCCGCACACCACACGGGCAACGCGGCCGAACTTGTATGCTCAAACTCCTTCCGCTCCGACGATGCGCAGCATAACGCCGTCGGCCTGCTGCATGCCGAAATGCGCGCGCTGGGCTCCCTGATCATGCGCGAAGGCGACAAAGCCGCCGTCCCCGCTGGCGGCGCGCTAGCCGTCGACCGCGATATATTCTCCCAAGGCGTCACAAAGGCCCTCAACGACCACCCGCTCATCACAATCGAAACGGGCGAAATCACACACATCCCCGAAGACTGGGATAACGTCATCATCGCCACAGGCCCCCTCACCTCCGATCCTTTAGCCGATTGGATCAAGGCGCAAACCGGCGAAGACGAGCTTGCCTTTTTCGATGCCATCGCCCCCATCGTCCACGCCGACACCATCGACATGTCGATCGCCTGGATGCAATCGCGCTATGACAAAGCCGAAGGCGCAGGCACGGGTAAGGATTACATCAACTGCCCGATGACAAAACCCCAATACGACGCCTTCATCGAAGACCTCAAAAATGCTGAATATGGCCTGTTCAAAGAATGGGAACTCCCCTCCGGCGCCCCCACCCTTGAGGAACGCGAAGCAGACACGCCCTATTTCGACGGCTGTATGCCCATCGAAATCATGGCGGCGCGCGGCCCCGAAACCCTGCGCTTTGGCCCGATGAAACCCGTCGGCCTCACAAACCCGCATAAACCGGAAAACGAACAACCTTACGCCGTCGTACAACTCCGCCAGGACAATGCTCTGGGCACGCTTTACAACATGGTCGGCTTTCAAACCAAAATGAAATGGGGCGAACAAACCCGCGTCTTTAAAACCATCCCCGGCCTCGAAAACGCAGAATTTGCCCGCCTCGGCGGCCTCCACCGCAACACCTTCATCAACTCCCCAAAGCTCTTGGATAAACAACTCAGATTAACAGACAAACAAGGGCGCGACTGCGCCCCGGACGTTCGTCCGCCCCGCCGGAGCCGCGAAGCGGCGCGAGGCAATATAAACCAAACGATCCGCTTCGCGGGACAAATAACAGGCTGCGAAGGTTACGTCGAAAGCGCCTCTGTCGGCCTCATAGCTGGCCGCCTCGCCGCCGCACAAGCCCTCGGCCAAAGCTTTGAGACCCCGCCCCTCACAACCGCCCTCGGCGCACTCTTAAACCACGTCACCGGCGGCGCAGATTCCGAGACCTTCCAACCCATGAACATCAATTTCGGCCTCTTCCCTCCGTTAACCAAAGACGAAGCCACCGCCGAATACACCAACAAAGCCGGAAAGACCAAACGCGCCAAACTCAAAGGCATGGACCGCAAAAAGGCCTACACCTCTCGCGCCATGAACGATCTGCAAAATTGGATAGCCTCACAAAACAAACTCGCCGCTTAAGAAAAAAGTGATTTTAACGCCGAGCGAAGCAAGCATAGGCCGAAGGCCGTAACTATAAAAGCGTATCAAATTTCTGACCGCCGCGGGTCAACGCCTCTTCGCGCAATTGCGTCAGGATATCGCGCGTTTCATTGGCCAATTGCAAGGCCTGCGCTTCACTGGCTTCAGGTGAAATCTCAACCGCATCGACAGGCTCGGAAGAAGCCGCTTTCTCGCTGCGCTTGCCCTCATCAGGACGCGCCGAGGTCTTACTGACACCCTGCAAAGGGTTTGGCCCATTAATACCGCGAATTGAATCAACCATTTCAGTCCCCTAACCCGTTTATTTAACTCAATAATTCACCCTATATATTAACCATAACATTCAAGGGTGCAACCCTACAAGTCTAAAGCTACCCGCAATTCCTTAAAAGCTGGTGAAGATTGCAATTTTGGATCAAAAATATCGAATTTCGCCCCCCTGATCTGCCCGATATAAAGCGCGGCCATTTTCTGCGAGGCCCTCAAAAACCTTACCTCACAAGCCACCCCTCCCACAAAAGCCTGCGCAACCTCTTCAACCACCTTATGTAAGCGCTCTTGTGGCTTAAATTCGAAAAGCTGGCTAGTCCTAACCCCATACGCCTGCATGATCTCATCCGGCAAATAACAGCGTCTTCGCCCCGCAAACGCTAAAATACTGCGCAAAAGCCCCGCCAGCGCATAATTCACCCCGACAACACTTACGGGCTCCCCCGCCTCATCCTCGCCCACAACCTTCAAAATCAGCCGCATAAGGGGCGTAGACGTCAAATCCGCATAATGCAAAAGCCCCTCAAGGCTCGAGGGCGCAACGTCTTCCAGATCAAACTCCCGCGCATAAACAAGAGTATCAAACAAATCCTGCGGCAAATCATGCGCCTTAATAGCCGTCGCCAGAGGTTTCAAAATCTCATGTTCTGGAATAGACCCGCCCGCATAAATATTCGCAATCTGATCGCGCCACCACTGCAACCGGATAAGCCCGAGCTGCGTCTCGCTCACACACTCGCGCGTCTTAGCAATCTGATTCTTAAACGGC
>CAYGNI010000126.1:0-4501 GCA_964351195.1 uncultured Micavibrio sp. | reverse complement strand
CTTTCGAGCGACCGGCAACGTCGTCGGATTTCACCGTCAACATTTCCTGCAGCGTATAGGCTGCGCCGTAAGCCTGAAGTGCCCATACCTCCATCTCTCCGAAGCGCTGACCCCCGAACTGCGCTTTACCGCCCAGAGGTTGCTGCGTGACCAGAGAGTACGGACCGATCGAACGGGCGTGGATCTTGTCATCAACCAAGTGGTGCAATTTGAGCATGTACATGTAACCCACGGTCACAGGGCGGTGGAAATATTCACCGGTACGACCATCGATCAAACGCATCTGACCTGATGTCTCAAGACCTGCTTTTTCAAGCAGTTCGGAGATATCGCCTTCATGCGCACCATCGAAAACGGGTGTTGCCATTGGCACGCCGCCGCGAAGGTTGTTTGCCATTTCAAGAAGTTCACCGTCGTCAAGCTTGGCCACTTTTTCTTTGAACTCGCGCTCGCCGTAGGCGTCTTTGAGTTTGGCGACCAATATTTTCTTCTCGGCTTCTTCCATTTTCTTGGCGGATTTGAACGCGTCGATGATTTCACCGATTTGCTCACCCATACGCGCAGACGCCCAGCCCAAGTGGGTTTCAAGGATCTGACCCACATTCATACGTGATGGAACACCAAGCGGGTTCAGCACGATATCAACGGGTGTGCCGTCTTCGGTGTATGGCATGTCTTCTTGTGGGATCACCTTAGAGATAACCCCTTTGTTACCGTGACGACCGGCCATTTTGTCACCCGGCTGCATTTTACGTTTCACAGCAACGAAGACTTTGACCATCTTCATCACGCCCGGTGGCAATTCGTCACCGCGCTGAAGTTTTTCAACTTTGTTTTCGAAACGCTCTTTAATGCCGTCGACCGCGCTGTCGAATGTTTCGGACATGGCTTCGATTTCGGCCATGTTCTTTTCATTTTCAATCGCGATTTGACGCATAAGACCGCGTTTTTCGATGGCTTCGAGATCAGCCTTGGTGATTTTCTGGCCTTTCTTAAGCTTGGAGTCTTTTGGTGCGCTGACGACTGTGTTTCCTTGGAGGATGTCAGATAGGCGGCCATAGAAACCGTCTTCGATGATGCGGCGTTCGTCGTCGCGGTCTTTGGCGAGACGTTCGATTTCCTCGGCCTCAATAGAGAGTGCACGGGCATCTTTGTCCACGCCGCGGCGGTTGAAGACGCGCACGTCAACGACTGTACCGACTGTACCCGGTGGGAGGCGCAGAGATGTGTCTTTCACATCGGCCGCTTTTTCACCAAAGATGGCACGGAGGAGTTTTTCTTCCGGCGTCATCGGGCTCTCGCCTTTTGGTGTGACTTTACCGACCATGATATCACCCGGTGCGATTTCCGCGCCAATGTGAACGATACCCGCTTCGTCGAGGTGCTTAAGGGCTTCTTCACCAACGTTTGGAATATCGCGGGTGATTTCTTCTGTGCCGAGTTTGGTATCGCGGGCCATGACTTCGAATTCCTCAATGTGGATTGAGGTGAAGACGTCGTCGCGCACGATGCGCTCGTTCACGAGGATGGAGTCCTCAAAGTTGTAACCATTCCAAGGCATGAAGGCCACGCGGATGTTACGGCCAAGCGCCAATTCACCGAATTGCGTTGATGGACCGTCGCCAACGATATCGCCTGCTTTGACCTTGTCACCAACCTTTACGAGCGGTTTTTGTGTGATACAGGTGCTTTGGTTTGAGCGTTGGAATTTCGCCAGTTTGTAGATGTCTACGACAGGCTCACCGGGGTTGAGGTCTTCAGTCGCCTGAACAACAATGCGTGTTGCGTCGACTTTTGTCACCACACCGGCGCGGCGAGCAACAACGGCAGCGCCGGAGTCGCGGGCGACTGTGGCTTCCATACCTGTACCGACCAACGGCGCATCGGATTTCACCAATGGCACGGCCTGACGCATCATGTTTGAACCCATCAAGGCGCGGTTCGCGTCATCGTTTTCCAGGAACGGGATCAAGGATGCAGCCACAGACACCATCTGTTTTGGTGACACGTCGATGAACTCGACCTGGTCTGGTTGAGACATCAAGTTTTCACCGGCTTTACGGCACTGAACAAGGTCGTTTGCGAATTTACCTTTCTCGTCCAGTTTCGAGTTCGCCTGAGCGATTGTCCATTTGGCTTCTTCCATCGCGGACATGTACACCACTTCGTCGGTCACTTTGCCGTCTGTGACGCGGCGGTAAGGGGATTCGATGAAGCCATACTGGTTTACACGGGCGAATGTCGCCAAAGAGTTGATCAGACCGATGTTCGGGCCTTCAGGCGTTTCAATCGGGCAGATACGGCCATAATGCGTCGGGTGCACGTCGCGCACTTCGAAGCCTGCGCGTTCGCGTGTCAAACCACCAGGACCGAGAGCGGACAAGCGGCGCTTGTGCGTGATTTCGGAGAGCGGGTTTGTCTGGTCCATGAACTGGGAGAGCTGCGATGAACCGAAAAACTCACGCACAGAAGCCTGCGCAGGTTTGGAGTTGATCAGGTCATGCGGCATGTAAGTGTCGATCTCAACAGAGGACATACGTTCGCGAATTGCACGCTCCATGCGGAGCAAGCCGATGCGGATCTGGTTTTCCATCAATTCACCCACGGAGCGCACACGGCGGTTTCCGAGGTTGTCGATATCGTCGACTTCGCCGCGGCCGTCTTTAAGCTCATGCAGGTAGCGCAGGATTGCAAGGATGTCTGCTTTTTCGAGGATGCGGAATTGATCGTCCGCCTCAAGATCAAGGCGTGCGTTCATTTTCACGCGGCCAACCGGAGAGAGGTCATAACGCTCTGCATCGAAGAACAATGAATTAAAGAGCGCTTCAGCGGATTCAACCGTTGGCGGCTCGCCCGGACGCATCACGCGGTAAATGTCAATCAACGCTTCTTCGCGTGTGTCACATTTATCGATTTCCATGGTGTTGCGAACATACGCGCCCACGTTGAGGTGATCTATGCCCAGAAGAGGAAGATCTTCGATCTTCAGTTCTTCGATTTTGGCAAGGTCGTCTTCTGTGATCTCGTGTCCGGCATCGTATATCACCAGACCTGTTTTCGGGTCGATGATGTCGGCGGCCAAGTATTGAGAGACAAGTTGTTCAGATTGAACAAGGATCTCTTTCAGACCGTCTTCTGCAAGCTGCTTGGCTTTGCGTGGTGTAATTTTTGTACCTTCTTCGGCAACCACTTTGCCTGTTTTGGCATCGATCAAGTCGGCTGTGATTTTCACGCCGCGCATCTTTTCCGCATCAAATGGCGTTTTCCAGCCTTTTTTGTCCTTTTTATAGGAAACAGTGTCATAGAACACGCCGAGGATTTCCTCGTTGGACATGCCTTGAACCATCAAAGGATCAACATCGATGTCTTGTTCTTCGCATTCTTTGCGGTAATCGCTAGTTTCCGTCGAATCTAACGCGCGCAGGAACGTGGTTACCGGCAATTTGCGGCGGCGGTCGATGCGGACATAAAGATGATCTTTGGCGTCGAATTCGAAATCAAGCCATGAGCCACGGTAAGGGATCACGCGTGATGAGAAGAGGTATTTACCGGAGGCGTGGGTTTTCCCGCCATCGTGATCGAAGAACACACCGGGGGATCTGTGCATTTGAGACACGATCACACGCTCTGTCCCGTTTACAATGAATGTTCCGTTATCGGTCATCAACGGCATGTCGACCATATAAACGTCTTGCTCTTTGATGTCGCGGATTGAACGCAGGCCCGTATCTTCGTCAACGTCGAACACGGACAGACGCAATGTCACGCGCAATGGCGCAGCGTAAGTCATGCCGCGTGTCTGACATTCTTCTGTATCGTATTTTGGATCTTCGAGTTCGTATTTCACGAAGTCGATTTCTGCTTTGTCTGAGAAGTCCTTGATCGGGAATACGGTGGCGAACACTTCTTCGAGACCTTGCTGGATGCGATCATCGGCGGGTGTTTCAGCCTGCAGGAAGAGTTCATAAGACTGGCGCTGAACCTCGATCAGGTTTGGCATCTGCGCGACTTCGTCGATTTTGCCGAAGCTGCGGCGTACACGCTTGCGGCCTGTGAAGCTTTCGATGCCGTTGGCCGGAGCGGTATGCGTTTGCGTTTTCTTGCTTCTGGCTTGTGCTGTGGTCTTTTTAGCTTTTGATTTTGGTTGGGCTTTTGCTGCGCTCATGCTTTTAGATCCTGCTGTGTCAAAATGTGTAATGCTTTTCAAAAAAAGTTTTTGTGCCTTGATTCGTCCATTCTCATGATGGTGCAAAGCACAAAAACCACGTCATCCTTACCGTCATCACGGCAGGCTGATGTGGTTATTCGCCTTATTTTACAAGGGTTTGAAGGTGAAATTCCTTACAAAATGTCTTGTAAATTTTATTCATAAAATCCGGGCGCTCACGTATCTTTTCGAAAAGTTTGAGTGCGTTATGGCCCAGAGATGCGGCAATGTCAACCACAAAAACACAAAAAAGTGTTCCCTGCTTTAGTCACAGGGAACACTTATATTTTTTAT
>CAYGNI010000125.1:0-4515 GCA_964351195.1 uncultured Micavibrio sp. | reverse complement strand
CGGGCATGCCAGCGGGCGGGATTTGCCGCTCAAGCTGTTGATCGGGGCGGGGGTGCTCACGCTGGGGAATGTTCTGGCGGGAATGCCTTTATTCCCGCTGAATGCGCTGGTGACGATTGCGCTGATCCGGGTGTTGATTGACCCGGTAATGGAGCGCGGTTTGCAGGATCAAAAGCATTTATGGGGGATCTCCGCGATCTTGGTGTTTTTGACGATCCCGAGCGGATTATTTACCGAATATGGCACGATGGCGCTGATTACAGCGATGTTTGGGTATATGGTGCGCCACCGCGATCGGATTAACGATGATGCGCTGATCTTCCGATTTATGGTGTTTGCGCTTTTGACATTTATCATTTTACAACAGATCACGTTTGGTTTTACGTCCGAGCAATTTTTGTTTGTGGCGATTGGCACGGGGCTGGTGCGGCTGACGCTCTTTTACTTCGATAAACGGGAATATCCAAAGCTGACTGTAGTTACGCCTCGCCCGATCACATTTTTGATCCAGCTTTGCGGGCGTAAAACGCTGGAGATTTATGTTTTGCATCTTTTGGTATTCAAAATTCTCGCCGTGTATTTAGGGCTCGAAGGATATGACTTTCTCGAATTTAAACTCATGTGATTTTGTGGCTTGTCATGTGTTTTTGGCTATGCTAAACCCTGCGCAACTGTTGTTGATAAAGGGAATTAGACACTGTGACATCACACTCGCAATCTTCAAGCGTCGTTGCCACACGTTATGTTCGGGCTTTGATTGATCTGGCCCATGAATCCAAGGTTTTGGACAAGGTTGAAAAAGACTTCGCCGATCTGGCTGCGATGACCGAAGCCTCCACGGATCTTCAATATCTGATTCGTTCTCCCCTTATCGTGGGGGAGCAGCAGATCGCTGCGGTTGAAGCGCTGGCGGATAAAGCAAAATTACAAGACCTTACAAAGAATTTCCTGCGCGTTTTGGCGCGTAATCGTCGTTTGAGCATTCTTGAGAGCGCGTTTACCGCGTTTCGTGAGGAGCTGTCAAAGCGCCGCGGTGAGTTGGCCGTGACCGTGCAGACGGCGCAGGATTTGAGCGCGAAGCAGCTCAGCTCTCTTCAAAGTGTACTTAAAAAACAAACCGGGGCTGATGTTGCGATCAACGCACTGGTTCAGCCGGAAATTCTGGGCGGTATGATCGTAACGATCGGATCGCACATGATTGATGATTCCGTGGCCCGTAAGCTTGATCGTTTACGTCATGCGATGGGTTCTAATTCTAATGAAAATGCAAATTCCACATTGAGCGAGGTAAGTTAAATGGAAATTCGTGCAGCAGAAATCTCTGACATTCTTAAGAAACAAATTGCGGACTTTAGTGCGCAAGCGGATGTTGCCGAGATCGGTCAGGTTTTGAGCATCGGTGACGGCGTTGCCCGCGTGTATGGTCTTGATAATGTTCAGGCCGGTGAGATGGTTGAATTCCCAAGCGGTATCAAGGGCATGGCTTTGAACCTCGAAGTCGACAATGTCGGTGTGGTTGTGTTTGGTGACGACCGCGCGATTAAAGAAGGCGATATTGTGCGCCGTACCGGTAAGATTGTAGAAGTTCCAACAGGTAAAGAATTGCTGGGCCGCGTTGTGGACGGTCTGGGTAATCCGATCGACGGTAAAGGTCCGCTCAAGGCGAAATCAACAAGCCGCGTGGAGGTGAAGGCGCCCGGGATTATTCCGCGTCAGTCTGTTTTTGAGCCTATGCAATCCGGTCTTAAAGCGGTTGACGCGCTTGTGCCTGTTGGCCGCGGTCAGCGCGAGCTTATTATTGGTGACCGTCAAACCGGTAAGACAGCCGTGGCGGTTGATACAATCATTAACCAGAAAACAATCAATAAGGCAGCGGATGAGAAGAAGCATCTTTACTGCGTGTATATTTCTATCGGTCAGAAGCGTTCGACCGTTGCGCAGCTGGTGAAAGAGCTTGAAGAGCAGGGCGCGATGGAATACTCCATCGTTGTCGCTGCGACCGCGTCGGACCCTGCACCGATGCAGTTCCTGGCGCCTTATACAGGATGTGCAATGGGTGAGTGGTTCCGTGATAACGGTCTGCATGCTTTGGCGGTTTACGATGACCTTTCCAAGCAAGCGGTTGCGTATCGCCAGATGTCATTGCTGCTTCGTCGTCCACCGGGCCGTGAAGCGTATCCTGGTGACGTGTTCTATATTCACTCCCGTTTGCTTGAGCGCAGCGCGAAGATGTCCGATGCGAATGGCGGCGGGTCTTTGACGGCGTTACCGATCATTGAAACACAAGGCGGAGACGTTTCTGCGTATATTCCAACCAACGTGATTTCGATTACCGATGGTCAGATTTTCCTTGAAACAGGTCTGTTCTATAAAGGTATTCGCCCGGCGATTAACGTGGGTCTGTCCGTGTCTCGTGTGGGTTCTGCGGCGCAGATTAAGGCGATGAAACAGGTTGCGGGTACGATTAAACTCGAATTGGCTCAGTACCGCGAGATGGAAGCGTTCGCGCAGTTTGCGTCTGATCTTGATGCATCAACGCAGAAGCTCTTGTCGCGCGGTGAGCGTTTAACACAGCTTTTGAAGCAGCCGCAATATTCTCCGCTGACTGTTGAAGAACAGGTGGTTGTGATCTTCGCGGGTACAAAAGGGTATCTTGATAGTATTGCTGTAGCCCAGGTGGAAGCTTACGAGAAGCGTTTGCTAGCGGATATCCGTGCGAATGCTGGTGACATTATCGATACTTTGGCTGAAGAGAAGAAGATTGATGATGCTCTGGATGAGAAGCTTCACAAATACCTCGATGCTTTCACCAAGGGCTTTGCGGGTGAGAAGGAAGCAGCTTAAGGAATAAAAATGCCTTTTTATAAGTTAAATATACGCGATAGTGTTCCAGACGTTGGAGTTTCTGGCGAGTTGTACTATGGCGATGTAATTCCAAAATTACGCAGAGCGTGGTCAGACATGCCTGAAGGTTCAATGCGTGTGCCAAACATTAATTCCGGAAGTGTTGATGGTTGTGTAATTCTCGATGCTTTGCCACACCATTTTGAAGCTTTCCTGAAATTGCTTGAAGAACCGGATTGGCTTGGTGGTGTTGAAGGTGAAGATCGGATGGATCCTGACGAATTGTTTTGGTTTAAATATGATCGGCCAGGTCCAAGTTTTGTCGTTTTGGACGGAGGGGTGTCTTAAGAATGCCAAGTTTAAGAGACTACAGAGACCGGATCGTATCGGTTAAATCGACGAAGAAGATTACGTCCGCCATGAAAATGGTGGCGGCGAGTAAGCTGAAAAAGGCGCAGAATCAAGCTGAAGCCTCTCAGCCTTATGCAAGTGCGATGGCTGCGATGCTGGCGCGTGTTGCTGCGAATGTGGTGATTAATTCTGCTAGCTCGAAGTTGCTTGCCGGAACGGGGTCTGATCAGCGGCATTTGCTTGTTGTCGTGTCTGCGGATCGCGGTCTGTGTGGCGGCTTCAACGGTAACCTTGCGAAAGCTGCACGCCTGAAAGCCAGAGAGCTTATGCGCGAAGGCAAAGAGGTTCAATTCGTTTGTGTTGGCCGTAAGGCGCGCGATATTCTGCGCCGTGATTTCAGTGACAAAATCATTAAGAGTTTTGTCGGTATGATGGGCTCTGCGAAGATTGAATACGCGCAGGCGAATGAAGTCACGCAGTTCGTTCTTGAGAAATTCGAAGCCGGTGCGTTTGATGTTTGCTCTCTTGTTTACAACGAGTTTGTTTCCGTTCTGACGCAAAAGCCGAATGTGCAGCAGCTTATTCCATTTAAATTGCCAGAGATGGAAGCAGAAGAAGATGAGCCGGAAGAGAAGAAGCCTGCCGAAGGTCCTACGAGTCCTTATTCATTTGAGCCGGAAGAAGAAGAGATTTTGAATGCGCTGTTGCCGCGTAATCTTGGGGTGCAGGTGTTCCGTGCCATTCTGGATAGCGCAGCGGGCGAGCAAGCGGCGCGGATGACCGCGATGGATAATGCGACGCGCAACGCGGGTGAGATGATTAATGATCTGACTCTTGCCTATAACCGCGCGCGGCAGGCGTATATTACAAAAGAATTGATTGAAATTATTTCAGGAGCGGAGGCGTTGTAGGTTTGAGTGATCGGGAACTCCGACATCCGGGTTTGATTTTATCTGAGGAATACATTCAATCACTCAGAATGCCCGTTGAGTCAGTTGCTCGAATAGCAGACTTGCAGATCGATTTGATGCAAACTTTTTTTAAAGGAGCTTGTGATTTGACTGAAGCGCAGGCAAAAGCTTTAGAAGGTGTTTTAGGTACGTGGTGGCCGGCACAAAGAATTTTAGATGCTCAAAGAGAGTATAGAGAAAACAATTTAGATCGTTAAACGAAAGAGGACGAAAAAATGGCAGCAAAGAAAAAACAAACAGGCGCAGTTGGTCAGATCCAACAGGTTCTGGGCGCGGTTGTGGATATTCAATTCAACGAAGGCGAAGTGCCTGCGATTTTGAACTCGCTGGAGACTGAAAACAACGGCAA
>CAYGNI010000124.1:0-4644 GCA_964351195.1 uncultured Micavibrio sp. | reverse complement strand
TGGCGATGTCTGCGGCGCTGAGGTCTTGATCATACAACGCGGGGGCGGCGGCGTGGGCGTAATTCCCGCCTGAGCCTATGCCGATAATGCCGTCTTGGGGTTCGACGACGTCGCCGTTCCCGGTGAGGATGAGCGAGGTGTCTTTGTCGCACACAGCCATCAGGGCCTCTAACCTGCGCAAATATTTATCGGTGCGCCAATCTTTGGCAAGCTCGACGCAGGCACGCGTAAGCTGGCCCGGATGGGCGTCTAGCTTGGCCTCAAGGCGTTCAAAAAGCGTGAAGGCATCGGCCGTGGAGCCGGCGAATCCGGCGATGATTTTGTCGTCCTTACCCAGGCGCCGAACCTTGCGGGCATTGTTTTTCAGGACCGTCTGGCCCATCGAAACCTGCCCGTCACCGGCGATGATCACGTCGTTTCCCTTGCGCACGGAAATGATCGTCGTTCCGCGCCATTTTTGCGCATTGGCGTAGTCGTATTGTTCGTTCATAGCCACAGATATGGGGCGAAAGGGGGGTGGAAGTCAAGAGGAGCCGCACCTATTCGCGTAAGGCGTGTGTTTTTAACAAATAATTTACCATATTATTCTAAAGTATAGACATAATGTTATGGGGTCTGTTTTAAGGCCCTTATAACATGAGGGATGACAAAAAGAGGCGAAAAGCCCAGTCAGTATAAGTTTAACGTGTGTATCGGTGTTTGAAAGCAGATCCAAAACGGACAAACGCATCGGTGATATAGGGGAAGTGACATGGCACGTTCAGATGCCAGAGCAAAAATAGCCGAATTTCGCGATGCCGGAAGCGCGCTCACGGGCACAGATGTGAGCGATGCGGTGAATGCCGAGCTTGCGGCGGAATTTCGCCGTGAGGAAGATGCGCGGCTGTTCGGCCAGCAAACGGAGGGTATGCGCGCGGGCGAGCTGAGCCGCTCTTTTGCCTCGTCTACGGCGAATTTCGAGGCTATTGAAAAAAAGCGTAAGGCCGATGCCGAAGCGACAGCAGCGAATTTCTTGCTTGCGTCTATGATTGCGAAGATTGATGCAGAGATAGCTGAATTACGTGAAGTGATTGAAGAGGATCAGGCTGAGTTAGAGGTTTTAAGGCATAAAGAGACGGCACTTCAGCAAATCAAAGAACTTGTTCGATCTGGCAAATTTGATCCTAATAATAAGGATCATCAAGAGCTTCTTAAGCAGTCAGGTTTGCTTGAACAAGCAGGTGTTGATACAGCACATGAATTTGATGCTCTTCCTGATGATCAAAAAGGTGAATTTTTAGATACCGAAATTGAAAAGACGAATAGTGCTATTGAGGCTTTGGTTCAGGGGATTGAAGATAATCTTCATAAGCTTGATATGTTGGTTCAGGCGAAGAAAGACCTAGGGGATGGAACTAACCCAGAAAAAATAAAGGAAATTCAAGAACGATTGGAACATCTTGGCATTAGTTTGGTAGATAATGGTATAGAGGGAGAGAAAATCGATTTAATAGGAAAGCTCAAGGACAATATAGCTCTTGCAAAGGATGATTTTAATATGTCTGCGCTGGACTTTGAGCAATTATCCCCTCTCGAGCAAGTTGAGTTTATTAAATTGGCTCAGAAATTGGATGTGATGTCGTCCGAGAGAGTTGATGTCTATAGGGCTTTCTTGAGTGAAGATGCTCGAAGTATTCTAGAAAACGAAGCAAATAAAGTGGAGCCTGCGCAGTCGAAAACTATTGGTCCGGTGTAAGGGCAGCAACCTCTGTACTACAGTCTTCGCGCATTAGTAGCTTAACTTTTTTGATGTCCATCCCATTTGCTAGATACTTTGCGGCGTTAGAAAGATTTCCGTTTTCAATCGAGTCTCTTGAATATCTGATTTTTTCTTCACCGTCTAATACGACAGCAGCACAATCAGCAGCATCTAAACCTGGTTGCGCAACGGCTTTTTTGCCTGCCGTGCGTGTGATAGACTTGGCCCAACCTTCTATGCTTTCAACACTAACATTCTTACCATATCGAATAACGATACTAGCGTCTTCTGCGGCAGCGGTGAATGGTGCAGTTGCTGCCGTCACAGCAACAACAGCTGCTGCGGCTTTGCCGCGCGCTGTTTTTGTGAAGTCAGTTAATGCACTTAAAACGGACATTTAATTTACCATAAACGTTAACGGATTCTTAACACATTTATACACCCTTGCGTATCGAAATGCAAGTTTTGATGCCATAAACTTAAAAGAAAATGTGTTTCCGGAAGGCTGAGGGTGAAACAATGTTATTTGTCAACTTTAAGTCATAAAAATGTATTTTTTATGTATTTTTGACGTTTTTTGGGCATTTACGCTGTGTCGGTGTTAGAAAAAATTATTTAACTACAGAGGGCGCAGGTGAAACACAGGAGCGTTTTGTGACGCAAAGTTATGAATGCCCTGTGCTTTCACTGTGTCTCCTGTGGTTTATTTGTACGAGCGATTGCCAAAATAGGAAATTTATCCTATTATTATTCAGGTTTAGATTGAAAAAAGCGGGGGAGCGATACCCCCCCCAGCGACAGGAGAAAACGAACTGGTGAAGCTGAATATATGTTTAAAGTCAGTGTGTTATAAGGTATATTTTACTGCAACACCCTAAAATCCGTGAAGATTTCGGTGAGCATTTTGGCGGCGATGATGAGCATGAAAATCGCGAAATACCGCTTCAGCTTTGGCACCGGCAGGGCGTGGGCGACTTTTGCGCCCAGCGGGGCGAAGGCAATGGAGCTTAGGATGATGCAGCCAAAGGCGGCCATATTGATGTAGCCGATGCTGTAGGGTGGGCGATCGGGGGTATCGAGGCCGATCCACACAAATCCCGCCGCGCCGATGATGGCGATGAAGGGCCCTATGGCTGCGGCGGTCGCAATCGCGCGGTGGATGGGCACGTTGCATATCGTCATAAATGTCACGTTTTGTACGCCGCCGCCCACGCCCATGAGGGTGGCTAGTCCGGCGTTCAGGGCGGCTGTGATGGAAAGAAAGGGCTGGCGCGGCATGCGTTTGAAAATGTTGGTTTTGTTGGTGCGCAGGATCATATAAGAGCCGAAGAGGAGCTGGCTTCCGGCGAAGACGAATTTGAGGTCTTTGGTGTCGAAAATATCGGCGAGCCAGGTGCCGATGATCACGCCGATGAACACGCCGGGCAGGAAGTTTTTCATCATGGGGATGTCGACAGCATCGCGCTTGTAATGCGCTATGGCTGAGGATGTGCCCGTCAGGACGATGGTTAGCAGCGAGGTGCCGACCGCCATGTGCATGGCGACATCGACATAGCCAAAGTGCTTGAGGATGTAATACAGGCCGGGGACGAGGATCGCGCCGCCGCCGATGCCCAGCAGTCCTGCGGAGAAGCCTGCGAAAACGCCGAGAACGACGAGGAGCAGGGCGGCGAGGATGAATTCCATTATTGTTGTCCTTCGTAGGATATATCCAAAATGTCCAATGCTTCCTGGATCGGGATAAACAAATTGAGGCCGATGGCGATGCGGCTTCCATTCTCGTTGGTGAAGGGTTCGCCTTCAACTGCGATGCCGACGAGGTTGCCGTATTCGTCTACCATGGCGCCGCCCGAAGAGCCAGGGTGGATTGTGACATCGCTTTGGATGAAGTTTGAGCGAATGGCCCCGACGCGGCGGTATTTGCGGTGGGCGCTGACGATGCCTTTGGTGAGGGTGTTGCGGTATTGATGTGCGTCTTTGGGTGCGCCAACAGCGTAAACGGTTTCGCCGACTTTGGGCCAATCAAGGCGCAGCGGGCGGATGGGGATGCGGTCCATATCCAGCCATTCGGGGATTTCCTCGAGTTTCAGGAGGGCGACGTCTCTGCGTTTATCGACACGGATGACTTCGGCGGTGATGCCGGTTTTGCGAAAGCCCGTGACGACGCGGATACGGCGGGATTCACCGATGACATGGTAATTGGTGAGGATGTGTCCTTCGCGGGAGATGAAGAAGCCCGAGCCGTGGCCGTGTTTTTGAACCATGACACCGACATTGCGGGCATCTTCGGCGAATGTGTTAAACGGCGTGGTTGATTGTGGGATATTAACGAGGGCGACTTCTTCCTGTGGGTCGAAATTGCGTGGGAAGTCGTCGTCTTTGGCCGCATCGAACATACGCTCTTCGGTCTGTTTGGGCTGTTTATTGCGCACGATGAGGTCGTAGAAGCCTTTATCCGCGGCGAGGTTGTGGGCGGCCATTTCAAAGGCATCCATGAAGAGGAGCTCCAGCCCTTCCTGATTGGGGTAATCGCGGCGGGTGTAGCCTTCGGTGGTGGCTTTATAGACGGTGGTGCGGCGCAGGGCGTCATAGACGCTCCATTCGAATTTAGCGTAGAGCTTGCCTTTGGCTGCGGGGGCGGAGTTGTAGATGTTCATTGCCGTTACGCGGCCGCGTTCACACATATCCAAATCGATATCGGTGACTTTGGCGGAGATGAAGTATTCTGCGCGGTCGGTGGCTTCGTCTTGGTCGAAATCGATGTCGATGTCGTTGGTGACATCATAGCCGAGGGATTCAAGAGCGTCTTCAAAAGCCATGTCGAGATATTGCTTTTCGAATTTGCGGTTGAGGACGCGGCGGCTGACGGGGTAGTTGCGGTATGAGCAAAAGCCACCCAGAAGGGC
>CAYGNI010000123.1:0-4699 GCA_964351195.1 uncultured Micavibrio sp. | reverse complement strand
ATGGTTGCCTCCTCCCCCGGCCTCTCCGCGATGGTCCATCAGATCTATGATGTTTGGGGTCTGGAATGCGTCGCGCCGCAATCCGAAAACGCCGAAATGTCTGAAAAAGTCGAAGGCGAAGCACTGGAAGGCGAGGGGATTGTCGAAGATGCCGTCACGCCCGATGAACCCGCCCCGGCTTCAAACGAAACGCCCTAAAGCGTTCCAGCTTCCTTGCGCATGGCGATATAAGCCTCCATCAGCGCCGCTTCATCGCCCTCAAAACCGCGCAGTCCAAAATCCGCGCTCACGCTAATGGCATTCCCAAGCCGCTTCTTATAATCCTTGAACGGAATTTCATAAACCCCGAACTGCACCAAATGATCATTCACAAACTGCGTATCCAAAAGCGTATAACCGCCTTTCCACAGCCGGGCCGCCAAATGGATCAGCGCAACTTTGCTGGCATCACGCGCACGCGTGAACATGCTTTCACCGAAAAACGCCCCGCCGATAGAAAGTCCATAAACCCCGCCGACAAGTTCGCCATCACGCCAACATTCAACACTATGTGCGTACCCCTGAGCATGAAGCTTGATAAAGACATCCTTGATAGAATCATTAATCCACGTTTCTGGCCGATCGGGGGTCGCCTGCGCGCATACCTCAATAACGCCGGCAAAATCCGTATCGATTTTAATTTCATACGGAGCGGTGCGTATCGTTTTTAAAAGCCTTTGTGGGATGTGGGTTTCATCAATAGAAAGCTGCCCGCGATCTTCAGGACAAATCCAATGAATATACGGGCTGTGCGCACTATACGACATGGGGAATAACCCCTGCCGATAGGCCTCCAAAAGCAGCTCTGGCGTTAAAATCATCTGCATGCTTTATTGTATCAGTTTTTGAGGTTTTTCTAAAATTGGCTGAAATTCAAAAGACGAAAATTAAGGGCTCAGCGATCTGTAAGCTGCTGTTCCAACCACTTAATCGTATATTCACCGGAAACAAAATCAGGCTGGCTGATAATCCAGTCATGAAGGGGCAGAGTTGTCTTCACGCCCACAACAACCGTCTCACGAATGGCGCGCTTTAACCGGCGAATACATTCTTCGCGGTTGCGTCCATGAACGATCAGCTTGCCGATCATGGAATCATAATAAGGCGGAATGGAATATCCCTGATAAATTGCGGAATCAAACCGCACACCAAGCCCGCCGGGCGGGTGGAACTGCGTAATTTTACCGGGCGAGGGGATGAACGTATCGGGGTCTTCAGCATTGATGCGAATCTCAATCGCATGCCCACGCAGGCGTAAACGCTCTTTATTCACACTCAGCTTTTCACCTGCTGCTACGCGGATTTGCTCTGCAATCAAATCAATCCCCGTAATCATCTCCGTGACCGGGTGCTCAACCTGAATACGGGTATTCATCTCCATGAAGTAAAACTTGCCGTCTTCATAAAGGAATTCAATCGTCCCCGCCCCGCGATACCCCATCTTGCGAATAGTGTCCGCGGCCAAAGACCCAATTTCGTATCTCAGATCATCGCTCAAAACCGGCGAAGGTGCCTCCTCAACCAGCTTTTGGTGACGACGCTGCACAGAGCAATCGCGCTCGCCTAAATGTATCGCATTGCCATGCGTATCGCCAAAAACCTGAATTTCAATATGCTTCGGATTGGCCAGGAACTTCTCGATATAAACCGTTTCATCGCCAAAATTCGCCTTGGCTTCTTGGCGCGCGCGGGTAAAGAGCTCCTTAAACTGGCTCTCATCCTCAACAACCTGCATCCCTTTACCGCCGCCGCCGCTGGCTGCTTTAATAATCACGGGGAAACCCATCTCCTTGGCGATTTTTACGCCCTCTTCTGCGTTCTCAACCCCGCCGTCAGAACCCGGAACAACCGGCAGGCCCAGCGCTTTAACCGTCTGCTTGGCCGTGACTTTGTCGCCCATCTGCTCAATATGCTCGGGCGTCGGGCCAATAAACGTAAATCCATGCTCTTCCACCATGCGGGCAAATTGCGCATTTTCAGACAAAAAGCCGTATCCCGGGTGAATCGCATCCGCATTGGTCAGCGCCGCCGCACTCAAAATCGCAGGAATATTCAGATAACTATCGCGCGATTGCGCCGGTCCAATACACACACTTTCATCAGCAAGGCGCACAGCCATAGAACTGGCATCAGCCGTTGAATGCACGGCCACGCTCTCAATGCCCATCTCTCGGCAGGCCCGAATAACCCGCAGAGCAATTTCCCCTCGATTGGCTATAAGAATCTTCTTAAACATGAAACCCTATTCTATGACGACCAGAACGTCACCATACTCAACCGGCTGTCCATTATCGATCAATACCTGCGTCACGGTCCCCCCTGTTTCGGCTTTAATGGGGTTCATGACTTTCATGGCCTCAATAATAAGAAGCGTGTCTCCCGGTTTAACGGTAGCACCCTTGCTCACAAATGGCGGAGCGCCGGGCTCAGGCGCCATATAGGCGGTCCCGACCATAGGCGAAGTCACCGCACCCGGATGGCTATGTGCCGTTGTATCCGGCGCCGCTATATTAGCCGCTTGTGGCATCGTCGGATCAGACGCCATGCTAATGGCTGGCGAGCCCGCAGGCGCGGCCACAAGCGTTCCCCCACCTTTACTAACGCGGATAGATTTATCACCGTCAGCAACCTCAATCTCATTCAGACCTGTTTCATTCAAAAGGTCTGCAAGCTCTTTGATGGCATCTGCATTAATTTTCATGAATATATTAACTCTTTATGTTCTTAAACTTTGTTCTGATTACAAGAGTTCGTGAAGCTTTTCAAGGGCAAGGATATAACCTTGCACGCCCTGGCCCGCTATAACATCGCGCGCAACCGGCTCAACATAAGAGAAATGGCGGAATTCCTCGCGTTTTTTGGGATCGGAAATATGCACCTCAATAATGGGGATGGATAGAGCTTTGAGCGCATCATGGATAGCCAGTGATGTATGAGTATAGGCCGCGGCATTGAGTATAAGCCCGTCATACCCCTCCAAAGCCCCTTGAATCCAGTCGACAAGCTGCCCTTCATGGTTGGATTGTTTGAATTCAATGCCCCAATCCAGGGTTTCCGCCTTATCACGGCACAATTTCTCAATATCGCCAAGCGTATGATCACCGTATATTTCCGGTTCCCGCGTCCCCAATAAATTCAAATTCGGTCCATTCAGGATTAAAATTTTCATTCCGTTGTTTCTCCGGCAGCCTCTTCAGATACTTTTTCCGCTTCCATGGCATCTCCCGGCTTAGTCCCCGGTTTTAGAATACTGACAGGAACCTGAACGCTCACGCCGTTCGTATCAAAAAGCTGAACAGAGAACGTCTCGCCCTCCACCAAAGGCGCCTTCAGTCCGAACAGCATAATATGATCACCCATGGGCTCTAGATTGAGGGTGCCGCCCGCTGGAACGTTAAAAGACTCCACCTGCCGCATCATCATCACACCGTCTTCCTGCAAATGCGTATGCAGCTCTATGCGCTCGGCAACATCACTTTCGGCTTTAACGATGCCTATATCGGTGCTGCCCGGATTTTCAAAAGTCCCAAACACAGCCCCGTTTTTCTGAACAGGCACGGTCGCGTAGGCATAGGCACCCGTAACCTCAATCAAAGGGACCTCTATCAACGGGGCCTGAGCAGTGTCCTCTGCACGCACAGCGCACGGAATCAAAACCACAAACATCAAAACAGCTAAAACAAAATGCATAATATTATCTCCTTATTGGTTTTGACGCCCTTCCGCAAAAATGGCCAAAAAGTCTTCACTCGTCGGCGGGCGCTCATACGGTGAAAACATAATATCACGTCCCACGAAATATGTCGGCGTCACATTGGTTCTAAAAGCGAAAAATAAACGTGAATTCTCCTGATTCAACGCCTGTATCTCCGGGCTTTCCAAATCCTCTTGAAGCTGCATCGGATCAATCCCGACTTGCAACGCTAAATCCTGCACCAGCTGCGGCGTAATCTCCCGCTCATTGTTCATCAGCGCGTCATGCATCTCTTCGAACTTACCCTGTTTTGACGCCGCATAGGGCAGCGCCGCCAGCCCAATACCGCCAGGCACCAGAATATCAACAGGGCGAGGAATAAAGCGTACATTACTGTCACGCGCCAAAGCATCGGAAATCTCTGGATGCGCTGCGCGGCAATATGGACAGCGATAATCAAGAAACGCCACAAATGTGACATCACCCTGCGGATTCCCCAAAACATAGGCATCTTGCGTCTCCAAAAGCGCAGTATGCAGAGAATGCACACGGACCATTTCAAAGACTACATAGCCCGAAACAATCACGACCAAAGCCATAAATAGTCGAAAAAACATAAATAACGACGCTCACTGTTTAGTGGTGTAGGAGCGTTAATTCCTAACCGTCATTTTTGGCGGCTTCACGCTCATCTTCGATAGCCTGCTTTAAACCATCTTCACCAAGATAACCACCATGCATCGTCTTGCCAACAATAAAGGCAGGTGTACCGGAAATTCCAATCGTGCGCGCCAATTCCAGATCCTCATCAATCTGTTTCTTAACCGCATCAGATTCCGCATCCTTTTTCATCTTTGCAACATCCAATCCTAAACTTTCAGCAATCTTGCTCAAATGGCTCTCTTCCTTAGGGCCGCGATGATCCATCACAGCAGAGTGAAATTCAAAGTATTTGCCTTGCTCATG
>CAYGNI010000122.1:0-4937 GCA_964351195.1 uncultured Micavibrio sp. | reverse complement strand
ATACGGTAGAAAGGTTTCGCTTTACGTCCACCTCTGGACAGTCTGATTGCAAGTGCCATAGTTTTTCTCCTTTTAATAGTGCTTACAAATTATTATCGCTTCTTCTTTTTGCGATCTTTTTTCTTCCCTCCATGAGAAGGAAGAGAACCTAATCCCCCGGCGCCAAGTCCGGGTAAACCTCCACCCAATCCACCAAGCCCAGGGGGCATGCTTCCAGCCGCAAACGGATTAGGACCCAAAGCACCATCTTCGGCGCCGGCCATATCTTTCGCCAAACCATCCGGGTCCATGGAGTCAGCCATAAGCGCAAGGTCATCGGCCTTGCCGCCCATCATATCTTTCATCATGCCCATCATCTTGCCCGGCCCCATTTTGCGCATCTTCTTCATCATGCCGGCCATCTGCTTTTGCTGCTTCACGAGCTTATTAATATCCTGCACTCTCGTCCCCGAACCTGCCGCAATCCTCTGCTTACGCTTCATGTTCAGAAGGTCCGGCTTTTCGCGCTCGACCTTGGTCATAGATTGAATAATCGCTTCTTGGCGTTTCATGAACCCGTCATCGACCCCGGCCTCACCAAGTTTCCCCGCCATATCTCCCATGCCGGGAAGCATCTTCATCATCGCGCCCATACCGCCCATTTTCTTCATCTGCTGCATTTGGGACAGAAGATCGTTAAAATCAAAACTTCCTTTTTTGAATTTCGCCGCCATTTTCTCGGCTTCTGCGGCGTCCACGGTCTCCACGGCCTTTTCAACCAAGGAAACAACATCCCCCATTCCCAGAATACGGCCCGCAATCCGGTCGGGGTGGAAGGTTTCAATCTCGCTCCATTTCTCACCCACACCGATGAGCTTAATCGGCTTGCCGGTCACGGCTTTCATCGACATCGCCGCACCGCCGCGCGCATCCCCGTCCACGCGTGTCAGCATAATGCCTGATAACGGCACAACCTCATCAAACGCCTGCGCGGTTTGTACCGCGTCTTGCCCGGTCATTGCATCGGCCACCAAAAGCGTTTCAATCGGCTTGGTTGCCTTTTGCACGGCGGCAACTTCGTCCATCAACGCTTGGTCAATTGACAAGCGGCCTGCCGTATCGAGCATAACAACGTCATACCCTTCCTTACGCGCAGTATCCATGGCTCGATTGGCTATCTCGACAGGCTTTTGCCCTTCAACAATCTCAAGCGTCGCAACGCCTGTCTGCTCACCCAATTGCTTAAGCTGTTCTTGCGCGGCAGGACGATACACATCCAGCGAAGCCATCAAGACCTTTTTCTTATGCTTATCGGTTAAAAATTTGGAGATTTTCGCCGTAGATGTCGTTTTACCGGACCCTTGCAAACCCACCATCAAATAAGCCGACGGCGGAGAAGAGAATTTCAGATCGGCGCTTTCCGATCCCAGCATGTCAACAAGCGCATCATGAACGATCTTAATGACCTGCTGACCGGGGTTAACGCCTTTAATAACGCTTTCGCCAACGGCCTTGTCTTTGATGGTGGAAATAAAGTCTTTTACGACGGGCAGCGCAACATCGGCTTCAAGCAAAGCAATGCGGATTTCACGGCTGACCGCCATGACATCATTTTCACTCAAACTACCCTTACCGCGCAGCTTGCTGAAAACACCGCCTAATTTATCGCTTAAACTTTCAAACATTCTTAGTCCTGTTAGCGTCTCAACCGACTTTAGGAAGGTTGAACAAAATAATAAAAGTGCCCCACTGAGCGTATTCGCCGAGTAGGGTGTACCTGGTCCCCGAAAGACCTTGGGCACTGACAAATAAAGATGCCAGTGAAATTTTGTGGCAAATTACGGATTAATCCCTATATTGTCAAGGAGTTTGGAAGGAAAAAGCGGACATGATTTTTAAAAAGATGCACGGACTAGGGAATGATTTCGTCATTCTGGACAGTAAAGACCTGTCCGGGCCCCAAGGTCATAGACTCTCGCCTGGTCAAATCAAGCATATTTGTGACCGCAATTTCGGTGTTGGATGCGATCAACTGGTTGTCCTCGAGCCTTCCGACAAAGCCGATATTTTCGCGCGCTTCTACAATTCTGACGGCTCGGAAAGCGCAGCCTGTGGAAACGCCACGCGCTGCGTCGCCGATATCGTGATGAAAGAGATCAAAACAGAGAGCTGCAAAATCGAAACAGGCGGGGGCGTACTCCCCTGTACGCGCGCTGAAAACGGCATGATTACAGTCGATATGGGTGCGCCCCTACGCGTCGAGGACATAGACTCTCCTGAAGCAAGCCTTCCCGCGCCCGTCACAGTTGATATGGGCAACCCGCACTGCGTGTTCTTTGTGGATAACATTGGGGATATCGTGTTGGAAACCGTAGGCCCGACTGTGGAAAACAACCCGATCTTCCCAAATAGAACAAATGTTGAGTTCGTCGAAGTTATCAATGACACGCGGATGCGTCAACGCACATGGGAACGCGGCTCCGGTATCACGCTGGCCTGCGGATCGGGCGCTTGCGCCGTGGCCGCCGCTGCCGCTCATAAAGGCCTCACCGGGAATAAAGTCGAAATCGAACTTGATGGCGGCTCTTTGTTCATAGAGATCAACGCCGCAGGTCATATCCTCATGACCGGCCCCATCGCCTATGTGTTTGACGGCGAAATGGTCATTTAAACACCTGTAAATTAGGAGAATTTTTACCTTCTCACCATATAATTTATGGACATTAGGCTTAATGGGAAGTGTAAAATGGCGGACGATAATCAACCAAGAGTTGTAGAATTTGCGGCAGGAACTCCTTCAAGCCAATACGAAGGAGCAACCTCACCCTATCATCCTGTAACCCAAGAAATGCTGAGCGATTTGCAAATTTTTTCAGGCGTTCGCGTTCCTGCAGGCGTAGTTCTTCAAACAACACCTCTTTTCGGAGGAATGAAAGAAGGAGGCTATGGCTTTGATTTTTATTATTGCGAAGAGGGGCGTACAGAGGATTATAGCTCCGTCAAAGAGCCTAAAGGCGAAATCACCGCTTGTTTTCAATTACACGGAAAACATCAGCTGGGCAGACCTGATGACGCATTCCTCGGGTTTGATCCTGGATTTATACCTATGCAAAAGATTTATGAGATGTCATTGAAAAAAGACGGGGAGTTGTCAGAAGGGGGGCAAATGCCAATTGGGCTGAAATGCAATGGCATTGAGCAAACGCTTGAAACATTAACGCCTGAGGAAATAGCATCTCTTAGTGCTCAGATCAAAGCAGGTGAAATGCCGATATACAATATGCACGAAAATTTTGCCTCTCCTGGTTTGTATAAAATCGGAGAAAATAACTATCTTTTAAGCCTCTCAGCTCACCAAACCTACGAAGGCAATCGACCTATTGAAAGGTGGTTTCATTTAACCCCCGAAGGTTTTAAAGAGCTTGAAACTGAAAAGATCAGGGTTTCGGGTACAAAAATCGACGATAGAATTGAAGGGACTTCCTTAATAGGCGTCGGCGTTGTTCACCTTGATTTTACAGGAGGAGAAATTGTAAACGTTTTCCGTCAAGGTGGCATCGATGGAGAGCCAATAGTCTTAGAGCGGGCGAAAAATACAGCCGCAGCGCTTGAAGAAATGGGAAAAACAACTCTTAATATCATGAAAGAGGCTGGATACTCGCCTGCAAAAGCCCCATGTCTGCCAAACTACTAAAAAGAGAAATTTGACGCCGTTCGTAAAAAGTTATAACAAACGGCATGTCACAAACAGATCCACAGCTTATAACCTTCGGCTGCCGCCTCAACACCTATGAGAGCGAAGTCATGCGCGGTCATGCGAAAGCCGCGGGGCTGGAGGATGCAATTATTTTCAACACCTGCGCGGTGACAAAAGAGGCCGAACGCCAGGCCCGCCAAGCCATTCGCAAAGCCCGCCGCAAAAACCCGAATGCCAAAATCATCGTCACGGGCTGCGCTTCGCAAATCAGCCCGCAAAGCTATGCGGAAATGCCAGAAATCGACCAGATCATCGGCAACGACCTCAAATTAAAACCCGAAACATGGGGCGTGCGTCATAACGACCGCGTTCTCGTGAACGACATCATGTCCGTCACCGAAACCGCCGGGCACTTGGTGGAAGGGTTCGAAGACCGCTCGCGTGCCTTTCTGCAGGTGCAAAACGGCTGCGATCACCGTTGCACGTTCTGCATCATCCCCTATGGCCGCGGCAATTCGCGCTCCGTTCCCATCGGTGTCATCGCGCAGCAAACCCGCGCGTTGGTGGAGCAGGGCTATAAAGAAATCGTCTTTACGGGCGTGGATGTAACGTCCTATGGTCCTGATTTACCGGGAAGCCCCACATTTGGTCAAATGATCCGCCGCGTATTGGCGTTGGTGCCGGAATTGCCGCGCCTGCGCCTGTCATCCCTCGACCCCGTAGAGATCGACGATGACCTCTGGCGCTTGATCGCCGAAGAACCGCGCCTCATGCCGCATCTGCACTTAAGCCTGCAAGCGGGTGATGATTTAATCCTCAAACGCATGAAACGCCGCCATTTGCGCCAAGACGCGATTGAGATGTGCAAACGCTCGCGTGATCTGCGGCCTGATATTGAATTCGGCGCCGACATCATCACCGGCTTTCCAACAGAGACCGAAGAGATGTTCCAAAACACGCTGAATATCGTTGAGGAATGCGACCTGACATATTTGCACGTTTTCCCGTATTCCGAGCGCGAAGGCACCCCCGCCGCCAAAATCCCCGATCAGGTTCCCGTGCCTGAACGCAAAGAACGCGCCGCCCGTCTACGCGCCAAAGGCGATGAGCAACTTCAAAAACTGTTGAATCGAAATCTTAACAAAACTGCTCAAGTCATTGTTGAAAAAAACAACTTCGCCCGCACGGAAAACTTTTGTCCCGTTCAACTTGGAACTAATGTGGATGCTGGAACTTTGGTACATGTGAAATTGCAAAGCAT
>CAYGNI010000121.1:0-4942 GCA_964351195.1 uncultured Micavibrio sp. | reverse complement strand
CGGCGTGCCAGGGCTATGCGCAGACGCGCTAGGTTCGTTACAAGGCGGGGCCGTTGATGGGGGCGCCGGAGATTGGTGGAACGGTTGGCGAGCATACTGTCAGCATTTTTGCGAGTGAGCACTTTTCCGAGGATGGGCGCGGTTCTCGGCGTTTGACGGCGATTGAGGTGAGTTTAAACAGCATTATGCCGATTGTTGGTGGCGTGGCGAGCGGTGGGATGATCCCTATCTTGAAGTTGTTGAAGTTGAAACAGGAATATCGTCCAGAGCATCCGGAGTGGAACAGGGCGTATCTAGCGGCGGCTAGTAACCGGTATGTGATGCAGGAATATATGAGCGATGCGCGGGTTACGGCGCTGTGTGAGTTGATGAAAATTAAGCATAGCTGGGCGATGTTTGTGTTTAAGGATGATGCGATGTTGTTACGTTTGGATACGCCAGATCCATTAGATAAGCCGGCGAAGGTTGACAAGCTGATTAAACATATGGTGGACGTGGCCAAGGTATTGGAGTTGCAGCCGGGCGAATCCGGACGACTTAAATCTGATGCGGTGAAATCGGCGGCAAAGGATGTATCATTGGATGTTGATGATGAGGCTTTAGAGCAGGCTGGGACATCGTTTGAGCTTGAAGATGATCAGAAGAGCGAAGGATCTTCGGAGGAGGGAGCAGAGTCTGCTTCTGTTTCTGAAAACGAGAAGTCGTAAGGTTTTAAATCACCGATTTTTTTATGTCCTAAATTGAAAGTACAGATGAGGGTTTGGGCCGCGCATATGCGTTTGAATCTTAGCAATTTTTCGTGGTTTGTATCGAGAAATTCTATGGCGCCGGAGATTAGGGCGGGCTGGTCTTTGCGCCAAGCTAGAAATTTGCGGGTGAAGTTCAGTACGGAATTTTCATCCTTCTCTTGATCCTTTACGTTGAGTGCCATGTGTTCGTCCGGCACGGGCAGCCATTGCTTACGCGGTGTATTCTTGCTCCAGGGTATAGGCGTGCGGCAGCCATCGCGCCCTTGCCAAGCAGGCCATAGGTGTTTGCCCCAAGGATCGTGCAGGTCTTCGAATTTGAGTTTGACTTCAGGCAAGCCGAGCTCCTCGCCTTGATAAAGGAAGGCTGTTCCGCGCAGGGCACCTAGAAGTGCGATCAACATTTTTGAGAAGGCAGGGTCATGGTCAAAACCATTGCTATTGGGAAGCCAGCGCGACGCGGCGCGCACGACGTCATGGTTTGAGAACGCCCATGAGGGCCAGCTGCCGCCTTTTGCCAGTGCGAAGGTTTCGACAGGATTGCGGATAAGGGCTGCTGTGAGGTCTTTATGCGCGCCGCTCATGAGATGCATGTTGTAGGAGGTGTTGAGATAGTTGCGGCCCTCGGTGTATTCGGCCGCGCGGTCGTAGGGGTGGTCATCGCCGATTTCGCCGACGGTGAAGCGGTCTTTATATTCGTCCATCAATTTACGCAGGCGATGGACAAAGTCCAAGTTTTCGGGACGGGATTTATCGTAGATGTGGGATTGCTCGGAATAGGGATCTTCGCCTTCGAATTGCGTGGCGGCGCCAAGCTCAGGGGGGCGCGGGGGATTGTTTCTCAGCTCCTTGTCGTGGAAGAGGAAATTAATGACATCTAGACGGAAGCCGTCGACGCCGAGGTCCAGCCAGAATTTTGCGATGTCGAGAGCTTCTTGTTGAACGTCCGGGTTGTGGTAATTGAGGTCGGGCTGTTCCTTCAGAAAATTGTGAAGGTAATACTGCTGGCGGCCTTCGTGCCATTCCCATGCGCTGCCGCCGAAAACGGAGACCCAGTTATTGGGCGGGACGCGCGCACCGAACATATCTGGCAGAGGATCAGCCCAAACATAGTATTCAGGTTTCTCAGTGAACCATGGGTGTTGATCGGAGGTGTGGGAGAGGACAAGATCGATAATGATTTTGAGATCTAGCTCATGGGCTTTTGACAACAGGGTTTTGAAATCATCGAGTGTCCCAAACATCGGGTCGATGTCGCGGTAATCGGAAACATCGTAGCCGTAATCTTTCATTGGGGATTTGAAGAACGGGGAAATCCACACTGCGTCCACGCCGAGGGAGGCGATGTAATCGAGCTTATCCGTGATGCCGTTCAGGTCACCAACATTGTCGTTTTTTGTATCGTGAAACGAACGCGGGTAGATTTGGTAAATGGCCGCACCGCGCCACCACTCTGTCGTCATAATCTGTCCTTTTGATACAAAGATCCCCGCATAAAGCGGGGATACTTCAATGAATTTAGAAGTTAATTTTATTCAGCAGCTTCAGCGGCGGATTCTTCTTCGCCAGCGGCTGGTGCTGTTTCTGCGGGGGCAGATTCAGCAGGCGCTGTGTCAGCTGGTGCTGTCTCGGCGGCTTCTGGCGCATCGTCAGCAGCGATGGTTGCTTTTTCGATTTTGTCCGGGCTGGCCGGTGGTTCGCCTTGTGCGATTTTGTCCACGAATTCCATACCTTCTGTCACCTGACCGAATACGGTGTATTGGCCGGTCAGGAAGCTACAGCCTGTGTCGGTGAAGCAGATGAAGAATTGTGAATTGGCGCTGTCAGGATTTGCAGTGCGGGCCATACCGAGCGTGCCGCGTTTGTATTCGTAGTCTGTGAATTCGGCTGGAAGGTCCGGCTCTGTGCTGCCGCCTGTGCCTGTGCCGGTTGGGTCACCGGTTTGGGCCATGAAGCCGTCAATAACGCGGTGGAAGACGATACCATCATAAAAGCCTTCGCGGGCCAATTTTTTGATGCGCTCAACATGTTGTGGTGCGCGCTCGGGTAGAAGTTCGATTGCTACGCGCCCGCCCGTGGATAGATCAAGATACAGTGTGTTTGCCGGGCTAGCGGCTTGAGAAGAAGTGGTCATAAGAATTAAGCTCCCAAGAATGAGTGTCAGGTGTTTTAGCATCGTTATATCCCCATGCTGTTAAAAATGTATAAAGCATAGTGGTGGCATAGGACGGGACGGAATGCAAGGGGACGTCACACATAATATTCGTCATTATACGGCTTGTCCGTGTAATCTATTTAGCTTTTTTGGATTGCACGCATAAAGCGTACAATGATGTGTTGTTGATTATTTTTTAGGGCTAAGCTGTTACAGTTTTATTGTGGGTCTTGACGATGTCTTTTAGGGTTTCAAGACATTGGCAGCAATTGGGGTTTTCGCCGCCCGAGCACGCGCGATATGTTTTGGACACGCTTGATTTTGAGCCGCCTGCGGAGAGGTGCTCTTTGACTTTTTTGTCGCTAAAAGGGTGGCATAAACAAACGTACATGGCTTTATATTCGCTGCAAGTGATTCTTAGTTACAATTTGAATATGGCGTAAATTTTATAGTATTGCAAGTCATTCTCATTCACGCGTTAATATTTTGTTAATCTTTTTGTCATACCCTTTATGAATAATAAAAGAGGTGTGTTGTGAATTTAGTTTCTATGTCTTCTCAAAATGATGTTCAGCTTGTGATTTCGCAGGACGGGCTCGCAATGCTTTTGCATGATGGGAAAATACCCAATGATTATGATTGGGTTCAATATGATCCGCATGAGCGCAGCATTCAGTTCATTACCCCCACTGGATACATTCAGTGTACCGGTTTAAATATTGATCATCATATTGATGCATTATTGAGACCGCTTAACGGTATCATGATGATTGAAGTTTATAAAGATCAGGCTGGCGAAGCACGAGATTTAAAGTTTTTAACAGTCGCTGAATAAGGGGATCAGTATGGTAACGAATCCAACAGGACCAAATCAAGTATCGGCGGGCGGGCCTGATAGAATGCGTGAAGTGGCTACAAAAATGCTTAATCTTATTAGAGAGATTGAAGCGGCAGATTTGGATGGAAGCGGTGAGATTACTGCAGCAGAGTTTCAAAGAATGATACAAGATAGAATTGAAGACGGTTTGCGTGAACGCGGACTTGCGAGATTTGATCGCGATGGTAATGGGACGATAGGCCGCTCAGGCTTTGTTCAGGCCATTTTTGATCGGCTTGCAGAGAGAATGGCAGTGCGGATGGCAGAACGCAGAGGGCCGGAAGCTTTTGCGCGTTTAGATTTATCTGGTAATGGTTCTATTGCTGCTTCTCCAGCGGCCTTTTTGGCAGAAATGAAAGCGGCTGTTTTGCATGTTGTAGCAGGGAATGACCCTGCCACAGTGCAAAGTGGTCCTAACCTTTTAGCAGGTTTAACGAGTCTTGGTCCTGCGGCTTCTATTCCGGCTATTGATCCTTCGTCAACACCGCAGCCTCATACTTCTTCGCCAACTGTTGTCTAATTCATCACTCTTAATCTATGCGTCTTCGGCGTCGAGCGGGCTTTGTGAGTTGAGCTGGATATAGTTCTGCTCGCCCATTTGTTCAATCATCTCGAGCTGTGTTTCCAGATAATCGACGTGGCCTTCTTCATCGGCCAGAATGCTGGCGAAGAGGTCGCGGGAGACATAGTCTTGAATACTGTCAGCATATTTGACCGCTTCTTTGTAAGCCTTCACACCTTCGATTTCGATTTTAAGATCGCATTCGAGGGTTTCTTTCACGGTTTCACCGATATGGAGTTTGGCGACTTCCTGAAGATTTGGAAGACCTTCGAGGAAGAGGATGCGCTGAATGAGTTTATCGGCGTGCTGCATTTCCTCGATGGATTCATTGTATTCGTGTTTGGCGAGTTTGGTCACGCCCCAGTCATCAAGCATGCGGGAATGCAGGAAATACTGGTTGATCGCGCCGAGCTCTTTTTTAAGGGCTGCGTTTAGATGTTCTATTACTTTTTTGTCGCCTTTCATGGCTTTCTCCTATTCGGCTAGTGCGCGTTTAATAATTTTGTCGATGTTTTTGGTGTAAGCATCGTAGCTAAAGATAGTGTCTAATGCTTTTTTGTCAAGTTTGTCAGTGACTTGTGAATCACTCTCAAGCGCATCGC
>CAYGNI010000120.1:0-4978 GCA_964351195.1 uncultured Micavibrio sp. | reverse complement strand
CATGCTTCCGCGACGAAGACGGCCGCGCCGACCGCCTCGCTGAAATCTACCAGCTCGATGTGGAGATGAGCTTCGTCACCCAAGAAGACGTGCATAACACAATCCGCCCGGTGATCGAAGAAACCTTCAAACAATTCGCCGACTTCACGGGTGAAAAACGCAAAGTCGAATGGCTCGCCGACATCCCGTATAAAGACGCCATGCTCAAATACGGCTCCGATAAGCCGGACCTCAGAAACCCGCTTGAGATTGTCGACGTGACCGAAATCTTCGCTCGCGATGATGTTGAATTCAAAGCCTTCAAAGGCGTGATTGAAAAAGGCGGGGTCGTCCGCGCCATCAAAGCGCCCTCAGTCGCCGACCAACCGCGCAGCTTCTTTGATAAACTCAACTCTTGGGCACAAGGGCAGGGCGCTCCCGGCCTCGGCTACGTATTGTTCGAAGGCGCAGAGGGCAAAGGCCCAATCGCTAAATTCATTCCTGAGCCCGCGCAAAAAGCTCTTCGCGAAACCGCAGGCATCTCCGATGGCGACGCGATCTTCTTCATCTGCAATCAAGAAGCCCCCGCCGCAAAATTCGCTGGCCTCGCCCGCGATGCAATCTGTGATGCGCTGCCCGAAGGCCACAAAGCCGCCCGCGAAAAAGGCGTTTACAAATTCTGCTGGATCGTCGATTTCCCGATGTACGAATTCGATGAAAAAGCGCAGAAAATCGATTTCTCCCATAACCCGTTCTCAATGCCCCAAGGGGGGATGGACGATCTCGAAAACAAAGACCCGCTCGACATCTACGCCTTCCAATATGATTGCGTGTGCAACGGGTTCGAGCTGGCCTCGGGCGCCATCCGGAACCATAAACCCGAAATCATGGAAAAGGCTTTCGGCATCGCTGGCTACGGTAAAGACGTGCTGGAAAAAGAATTCGGCGGCATGCTGAACGCAATGCGCTACGGCGCGCCTCCGCATGGCGGCCTGGCCTTTGGTTTGGACCGGATTGTCATGCTACTGGCCGATGAGCCAAACTTGCGCGAAGTCTACGCTTTCGTCATGAACGGCCAATACGAAGACGCCATGATGCAGGCCCCCTCACAAGTCAAAGAGGAACAGCTCAAAGACCTCCACCTCAAACTCAACCTCCCCAAAAAGGCGGTTGAGGGCCAGGCGGCCTAAGACATCCTACCAGCCCAAAAAGGGAGGCGGGGGGCCAATATCAACGGAGCGGATAAGCGTACGAACGTCATTTGCGGTAATGGTATGCGGGCTGCTCTCTAGCAAATTGTGCAGCAAATCTACGGACATGTAAGAAAGTTCCATCCAAGCTTCATCATCTTCATACAATCTGGCCACACGCCCGGAGGAGACAATTTCATCTGATCGTCCTGCCACAATTTGTTCTATCTCGAAAAGGGTAAACCACTTGAATTCATTGTGATCATCAACATTGCCTAAACTCGGATCAGGTTCACCGTCTATGAGAGCCAGAAAGGTCATAAAAAATCGTCCCGGCTGTCGGTAGAATGAAAAAGGATAAAGGCGATCAACGCTAAGCCCGGTCTCCTCATATAGTTCCCAAAAAGCAGTCAAGGCTGGAGACTCTCCAGACTCTAGCCTTCCTCCGGGAAAAGAAGCCATGGTCTTTCTATGGTCCTCGTTGTAACGACTTCCCAGAAATAAAAACCGCTCTGTGTTTCGGGACATCAGCAAAACACCTGCTCCTGCCCTGCCTGAAATCTGATGAATCGGCGTAAGGGCAATGCGGCGTATTTCTGCGGTTTTTGATGCAATAAAAAGCATGACAGACTTATAATGCAAGTAATAAAATTATGTCAATAAAAAAAACAAACCTTCTTGATCTCCTTGCACATTGCGGCTAGCCTAAATGAACGTAAGAAATAAAAGGGGATTGAAATCATGAGCGAAGAAACCACACAACCCGCGCCAAGCGCTACATCAATACAAGCCGACAGCGCGTCATCACCACAAATCATCTACATCCTCTACCTGACGTCGATCGTTTTGGGTATTACAGGACTGATTGGCCTGATCATGGCCTATATCAACCGCCCCGCCGCCCCCGAATGGCTGCAAACGCACTACACATTCCTGATACATACATTCTGGAAGGGGGTGCTGTATCTAGCAATCGGCTTTGTTCTGAGTGTCGTGCTCATTGGCTTCTTGGTCATTCTGTTTGCGCTTATCTGGTGGATCGTGCGCTGCGTCAAGGGCATGCAGGCTCTGGGCCGTCAACAACCCATCACCAACCCCACCGGCTGGATGTTTGAAGCTTAGGGAGCAGAGCCACCAATAGGTGGTCTGGGCAGAGGCGTTTCTAGATCTTGCGATGTATCAGGGCGCAAAGTATTAAGCTGGTCTGCAGCTGTGCGCTCGAGCGCGTCTACATAACCGCGAAGGTCTGCTAGTGTCGCAACCGTAACAGGTTTTGCCGCAGCTGTTGTAATGCGGTCTGCATCTTCTCCGATATTAGAATCCAAAGCTAAAAGAAGAGGTGATATTAAAAGTTTATGCCATCTCTCTTGTGGTCCGCTAAAATCCTGAATGCGTTCTGGTATTCCCATCGCTGCGCCCATTTCTCGCATATCTTCTTTCAGCTCCGCATATAAAGTATTGCTGTTAGGTTCCTCTCCGGACTGACCCAAAAGCCCGAATGTTAAATCGCGGTTATTCATTTCTATGCTGGTCCGAACCATCGCGGCATAAATTTGCAAAACCTCGCGCTCCGTCCCTTGAAATAATAGACCTGTCCGGTCGGGTCCATCAGCATGTTGCAATTGATTAGGAAGGCTTTCATGCGGATCATCGCGGTAAATCAAATCTCCCTCATAAGGGCCTTCCTGCTCGTAAGGGTTTTCGCCATCCGCATGGGCACGAAAAGGGGTATATTTTCCATCGGTCACAAAGGATACGAAACGTTGGGTCAAACCTTCCATTTCCCAATCCTCATTCAGGCCCATTCCCTGAATGCGCTTGGCAACATGAAAATTGTCTTCATCGTCGACCGTGCCTATTTCAATATAACTTGTGCTGGCAAAGCCGCCTATGCCGGATTGCATACCCAAATTTTCTACAAATTTGTCCCAAAGAGTTCCTTTGCCGACAAAACCATGAAAATCAAAGGGTTCTGATCCACCGCGAATCGCCCAATTTTGTTTACCTTCTGCCGCCTGCTCAAAAGCATCGCTAGCCATACTACACCCTCATTCTTGTAGTTTTCATATACTATGAATGAGGCGCGTTAATTTTTTGTTAACTCGCTTGCCAAAAACCAAAATTTATAGGATTATAAACCTATGCTTGGGGTGTTTTGGGCAGGAAACAAAACATGAACTTAGTCTACTGGGTGGACTAAGTTTGCAGCTACCAAGGGTTTTAGAAGAATAGACTAAACGAACTTAGTCCATTAAGTGGACTAACTCTTAATTCTCATCCGTATCAAGATTATGTTTACGGATTGCATCACGCGTGTACAAATTGACCTCGCTCAAATGCTTCATCAATTCCCGCGCTTTCTTAGGCGTATCCTTGAATTTGATCGTATCGGGTAAAATCGAATGCTCTAAATTCGCACGCAAAGCGGTCAAATCCTGGCGCATCTTATCCAGATCCTGCTTTTGATCCCTCAGAACGTCAATCAAGCGATCATCAAGGCTTTCCGCGCGCAATAACGCCTCTTCAACACTGGTAAAACGATCTTCCGTCGCTTCCAAAATCGCGATAACCTCGTTGAATTCCGCGAAATACGCATTCACCTCATCAATGGACTCTCCAATCGCTTTTTCCCGTTCACCCGCATCATCCATATCCGCTAAGCGCTTAGCTTTCACCGCGTATTTCTTCGTCAGCCCGCGCGGAAGCGACGTTTCAATGATTTCCTGATTATCCAGCTTGAGGATATTTCTTTGCCATAAAATGAAATCACGGATATGCCGCGGCAAACGTGCCGGCGCGCTGCAAATGGAATAAACGCTTTCCGCTGGAATGTCATACGCATTGCGGGTTTTGCTCTCTTCTACCGCCAAAAACAGCTGCAGGATATACAGCAAAAGAAACGTCGTTTCAGACGAATCCCCAAACGACTTTAAAACGAGTTCCGGATCATGTGTCATAACTTAAAAATACCAGAATAAAGATTAGAAAGGCAAAGGAATTAAACGCGCAATGCTTCCGATTGTGCGCCCTACACCCTGCGCTGCTCCGGCCATTCCCCTGAACGCTACGCCAAGCCCTGCCGCAATATTGGCGCGGTTGCGCATCACCAGATCAAACGCCTCACCAAACCCCCTTACAAGACCACTTAACACGCCTTCAGACGCCGTACGGGCTTTGCCCATGAACCAATCAAGAAGACTATCATAGTCCCGCAAATCATTCCGATATTGACGAAGCTTTTTAAGAAGATCTTCCGGTTTATCCTTCTTTTTGGAAAGGCGGTCAATAAGATTGTTAACCCCGTCAATTTCCTCAGAAACAAGACGCCTATGATCCCGAAGCAAGTCCATGAACAATGCGCGTCCAACCTCGAGATTCGACATGGTCCCAAGTATTTCATCAAGCCTTTTGCGCTTTGCCGCGATTTCTTCTTCAACGCCAAGACGCTCAAAGTCAGCAACGCTGATATGTGATGCGTTTTGAGATGCCCTCTGACGCTGACGGATAATGAAATCAATCATGTCGCTGGGCGCACTTGCACCCGCTAAAATATCCTCAATTTTGTTATCAGGGCTTTTTGCGGAGAGCGTCTTAGCTTGAGGAGGTTTTACTTCAAACTTCCCAACATCACCATCATACGCCATAAAGGTCATTCTCCATAAAACGTGATGCCATAAAACTACACCAAAAACAGGGTTTTTGTCAAAGTTTACACCCCCCAAAAAAAAAAGGAAAAACCCGGTTTGTGTATTGGAGGGTCACAAACCGGGTTTTAGGGGTGGGCCTGTCATTTGGGATTGGCTAGGGGG
>CAYGNI010000119.1:0-5055 GCA_964351195.1 uncultured Micavibrio sp. | reverse complement strand
AGGAAGAGCAGTGGCACGAACACCATGACGATGATGACCGTCGCGAAGACCATCGCCGGTCGGATCTCGTTACTGGCGTCGAAAATGACCTCCGTAAATGGACGCTTGTCGGCCTCGGGCATGGCCCGGTTCTGTTTCAGGCGTCGGAAGACATTCTCCACATCGATGATCGCGTCGTCGACGAGGACGCCGATCGCCACTGTCAGACCACCAAGAGTCATGACATTCAGCCCGAGGTTCATCGCGTCCATCATCAGGAGGCCGACGGCCAGTGAGATCGGGATCGCGGTGAGGGTGATGAGCGTCGTCCGCAGATTCATCAGGAACAGGACGAGCACAACGAGCACGATGATGATCGCCTCGCCAAGCACCTTGGTCACGTTGTGGACCGCGCGGTCGATGAAGTGTGACTGGCGGACGACATCGCGGTTGAGCACGACGCCTCCGGGAAGCGTCGGCTCGATCTGGTCGAAGAGCGCATCAAGATTTTCGGTGAGGGCGAGCGTGTTGGTGCCCGGTGACTTTTGGATAGACAGCACGACAGCGGGCTTCCCACCCTCAGAAGCGGTGCCGCGCTTGATTGCCGGTCCGAGGATAACTTCGGCGACTTGGCCGATTGTGACCGGCACGCCCTCGTGGTACTTGATGACCGTGTTGGCGATGTCCTCCGGGCGTGTCACCCGGCTTTGCTGACGGATCGGGATCTCGAAGTTGTCCACGTTCACCAGATAGCCGCCGCTCGCGGTGCTGTGCGCTCCACCCGCGGCCTCGACCACATCCGTGATGGTCAGGTCGTAGAGCCTCAGCCGTTCCTGATCGACATTGACCTGGTACTCGGGCAGCTCGCCGCCGATCGCGACGACCTGGGCGACGCCGGGCACCGCGAGAATCTTGGTCCGCAGGTCGAACTCGCCGTATGAGCGGAGCTGCATCGGGCTGGCGGAACCGTCGGGTGACGAGAGGGAGATCAGCATGATCTCGCCCGCGATGGAGGTGATCGGGGTGATGAAGGGTTCAACCTCATCGGGAAGGTTCTCGCGAGCGGTCACGAGCCGTTCGGCCACGAGCTGCCGGGCATCGAACAGATCCGAGCCCCATTCAAGGTCCACCCAGACGATGCCTAGGCCGATCGCGCTGGCACTGCGGACCCGCCGCACGCCGGACATGCCGTTGACGGCGGTCTCGATGGGAAAGGTGACGTACTGCTCGACCTCGTCGGCGGCGAGCCCGCCTGCCTCGGCCATGATGGTCACGGTCGGGGCGTTGAGTTCAGGGAACACATCGACGCTCATCCTCGGCAGGCGATAACCGGCGTAGCCGACGATCATGACCGCCGCGATGAGCACGAGCGTGGAATAGCGGAGCGAGAAGCGGATAACGGCTTTCAACATGGCTCAATCCTCCCCTTCGTGGAACGTGCCATCGGAGTGGAAGTGGCCACCCTTCTGGATCGAACCGCTGGTGGCGAGCATCAGCTGAAAAGCACCGTCGAGGACGACCTCGTCGCCGTCACGAAGACCGCTGAGCAGGGCGACCCAACGCCCGTCGTCGAGACCGAGGTCGGCCTCCATGCGGATCGCCTCGTTCGGGTTGCTCGGGTTGCGCCGGAAGATGACGGGCGAGAGCCCATCACGCTGCACGGCGGCGAGCGGAATGGCGAGTTCGGGCGAAGCCGTCGAGTCGGTCACGATCTCGAGTTGAGCCGAGACGCCTGGTCGGGCCCAGGGCTTGAGCTCATTGGGTACGACGAACAGTTCGAGCGTGCGATCGTTGGGATCGCCTGCCAATCCGAGTGTGATTGTGCCGTCCATCGTCTCGGTCAGAGGCACAGCGCGTCCCGCGGCGGTCGGCGTCGGCGGGACAATCCGGGCCGAGAGACCGTCCCGCAGCACGCCCAGGTCGCTTTGGAGCCCGGACGCCCGGAAGCGGAGCCGGTCGGGCTGCACGACGGTGACGACGGGCGTCTTCTCGTCCGCCCACGAGCCGTTGGTCAGCCCCAGCATCTCCACGACGCCGGCTTCGGACGCGGTGACCTCGATCGCGGCGATCGTGGCCCAAACGGGCTCGGTCCCATGAGGCGTCTCGACGGTCCGGGCGAGTTCGTCCCTCGAACGGGAAACGACGGAGGAGGCGGCATCGAGCAGATAGTCCAGGCGTGACCGGGCCGCACGGAGATCGGCAACGGTCTGCTGCCGGTCCGCTCCGAGTTCCGCCTTCTTCTCCATCACGTCGGCAAGGTCAGCGCGAGTGCTCGCGAGCGACGCACGGGCCTGGGCGAATTCATCGACGCGGCCCCCGCCCGCCTCGCGGACCGACTGCAACTGTTCGACCCGCTCGTTCCAGACGGCGACACTCTCGTGGAGGCTGTCCTCGTGCTGCTGGTGCGCCGCGAGCAACGGCTCGAAGGTCTCAAGCCGTGCATCCAGCCGCTCGATCTGGGCCTCGGCATCGGCCAGTTGCTGCTGCATCTCCCGCCATGACGGCGAATCGAGCCGGTAGAGCGGTTGGCCCGCGTCGACCCGGTCGAACTGCTCGACGAGTAGCTCAACCCGCCCGGGCACGGCGGTTCGGTACTCGCGTCGCGCCGTGGGCAGGTACTCGAACCGGCCCGGCACGCGGAGGGTCTGCTCAACCCGCCGGCGCTCGACCTTGACGAAGCTGATGCCGAGGTTCGACCGCACCGCGGCCGGGATGGCAACACGGTCGGATCCGGTTACCTCGGCCTCGGCCTCAGACGAGTGGTCGTGCCCGTCCCCCTCGCCGTGCTCTGCCTCGCCGGATGTCTTCGGAGATCCGCCATCGCAGGCGGCCAGTGTCAGCGGCAGAAGTGCCGCGAGGGCGATCGCGATCGCCCGTTCCATGAAGTTCATCGGGATGCCTCCTCGGCGGGCGTGTCCCCTCGCGCCGCGGTGTGTGGTGTGGTTGCTGTTGTGGTGTCTTCGTCGGTGGCGGGCCTGACCGGAACCGGCGTATCTGGCTCGTCCGGGCCGAGCAGGCGAGTGATCTCAATCGCCGCGTTGGTCTCGGCCAGACGAAGATCGAGCAGACGGCTCTTGGCCTCAAACCGTCGCGTGACGGTTTCGAGCAGGAGCAGCGTGTTGACCTCGCCAAGATCGATCAGTTGCTCAACTTCGGATGCCTGCTCGTCGAGCATCGGCACAAGGTCACGCTCGAACGCATCTCGCTGCGTTCGCGAGGCGTCGTACGCGGCACGGGCCATCGAGAGCTCGCGAGTCAGGCGCTCGAAGGTGGTCTCCGCCGCAGCCCGAGCCACCTCGCGGCGAGCCTTTGCTTCCGCGATGCCCGCCCGGTTGGCGTTGAGAATCGGTATCGGAATCGACACGCCAAGCAAGAGTCGGTCGTCGTTGTCCTCGCTCCCATAGCCCGTGCCGATAGTGATGTCCGGATACTGCTTGCGGACTTCCAGGCGGAGTGTCTCCTCGGCGACCTGATACTCGGCCCGCCGCACCGCGAGGGTGGTGTTCGCCTCGATGAGTCGCTCGATCGCATCGGCGATCTCGGCGATCGACGCGGGCGGAAGCGCCGGCAGCAACACCACCGGGGCGTCCGGCGGAATCCCCATCAAACCGAGAAGTTCGACACGGGCCCGGGCTTCTGCGAACACCGCCTCGGCGACATCCGCACCGGTCTCGACCAACTCGGCCCGCAGGAGCCGAGCCTCGACCCGCGTGAGTTCTCCTGCCGTCTCCAGCCGGTCGGTGATGGCGGAGATCCGCTCGACCTGACCGATCACCTCTCGCAGCAAGCGGAGCCGCTCGGATGCCGCGGACCAGGACGCCCAGGCCGAGCGAACCGCGGCCCGCGTGCTCCACTCGGCATCGACGATTCGCCGCAGCTCGGCCTCGTACGCCGCCCCGGCCCGATCCTTCTCGACGCCGAGCCGAGCCGAAATCGGGATCGTCAGGCTCAGCGTGAGCCCGTACTCGAACGGCCCCGACGGCGAGAGGATCTCCGCCCCGTCGAAACCGAACTGCGGGTCCTCCCACAGCCCCGCCGTCTCGAAGGTCGCGAGCGCGACACCGGCATCGAGGCGAGCGAGCCGGAGGTCAGGGTTGTAGAACAGCGCGAGCACCTCGCCCTCTGCGGGTGAGAGCCCGTCGTTCGGGTCGAACCGCTCCGGCACCTCGTTGCCGGCCTCGGAGAGCCGCTCAACGAAATCCGAGATGGGTTCAGTGGCAGCGAGCCGTGCGTCGAGCGCGGCCCGATGGTCGGCCAACTCCAGCGGTACCCGCTCGTAGGACTGGCAGCCCGCCAGCGCGATCAGGGCGAATGTCGAGCCGAGGCCCGGCAGCATGACCCGCGTTCGACGCGGGCGTTTCAGATTGTCCATTGTTTGTGATTCCTGTCTGGGTCCAAAGCGATGACAGCCGCAACGGACAACGCCGCCGCGGCACGCGCGAAGGAACAGACAGAAATCAGATGGTCAGACGAACGCTAGCCACGATCGCGAGCCTGTGGACCCCGCCGGGGTCAAACCAAGGCGGCGGCATCGGCGGGCCGCGGCGACCAAGGCCGGTCTCCGCAAGGATGACGCCCCACGAGGGAGACATGACGATCGCGGGCGGCACATCGCTCCCAGTGTCACTCCGGGGCAGTGTCAGGAGTTCCGCGGTCGTGATCTCGACATCGGTACAGCCGCAGTCGTGCTCATGCTCTCCCGCGGGCACGGGGAGTGGCCATGACGCATCGTGGCTGCACGAGGATTCGCAGTGATCGAACTCTGCGGGTGCGTGTTGATGGCCGCCTCCGAAGCACAGTACAGCCACGCCGCCAACACCGCCAGCGAGGGCGTTAAAGGCGATGATCGCGGTGAGCAGGATGGCGAGCGGGCGATACTTCACGCGTTTAGTATACCTCGGCCCTTGCCGAGCGTTGCTTGAGATCCGGAGACCTGACCGAGACGGATCGATTGCCGGGACATCCCTGACACTGCCAAAATTATTGGGGGTTACCGAGGTTCAGTGCGGTTAAGGCCCGTGAAAGGGATTGCCGGGGCCTCGGGGAGCCCGTTCGCAGGACCCGCCATCCGGTGCC
>CAYGNI010000118.1:0-5161 GCA_964351195.1 uncultured Micavibrio sp. | reverse complement strand
TGCATTACCGGGGCCTTGGTAAACGCAAACTACAAACCGTAAAGCTAAATGAAGCCCCCAAAGACGCTGACCTGCGCTCCACCTGCGGCGATATCGGCATCGCTTTGGTTAAAGCCTAAACCACCAGCGGGGCGAGGAGAGCCGCCAGCACTCTGCTCAAACTGTCATCACACCAACAAACTTGCCTCAAAAAAGGAAACTTGCCAAACTTAAGTCATGAAAATACTGATACCGCTAATCGCCCCTTTAATTTTCGCAGTAATCATCTTCTGCTTTGTAGACCCCGACCTCTTAATAGAAGAAGATTTTACAAGCTGGCATTCAGTAGCGGCAAAAACTGAAATTGATTTTTGCCACAGATCAAATAACCGCCCTGGTAACACAAAAATAAAAAACCGATATACGTGTAGCATAAAAATTAATTATGCTTGGGAAGACACGATATACAACGCCAGGGTGCAGGTAAAAGACATCTCACCTGGTCCAGGCAGAAGAAGCGTGTCCAAACCTGAAACGATTTATCAGCCACCGGAAACAATTCGTATCCGCGTAGCCCCTGACAGCCCATCAAAATTCATGTGGAGTAGGGGAAAAGCGATCTTCATCCACCAAGGAAACGCAGAAGAAAGAACCAGCGTTTCTGAAAACGTCAAGAAATGGCTAAAATATGTTGGTATCGGCGCCTAGCTAAAACTAAACCACCTGCGGCGCGAGGAGAGCCGCCAATGCGAAGATCAAAAACGCGATGATAAACGCAATCGCAAGGATCACATCCTTACGGGAAAAGAAGTGATACATATCAAAGGTTTTGAGAACTTCCTGCTCATTTTTTGCGTTGTCTTTTTGATCGGTCATGACAAACATCATAAATGTCATCCCGAGCGAAGTCGAGGGATCTTTTCATGAAGCTATCTAAGAAGATCTCTCCACTTCGCTAACGCTTCGGTCGAGATGACACGGAGGGTGTATTAAGCCGCCTTTTTCGCCTTGGCGGCTTTAGGCTTTCCCACGGCTGCGCCTTCCCTGATCGCGGCCTGCGCTGCCGCCAGGCGGGCGATTGGCACGCGGTATGGTGAACACGACACATAATCAAGCCCGACTTGCTCACAAAATGCGATCGACGCAGGGTCTCCGCCATGCTCTCCGCAAATCCCAAGCTTAATCTCAGGGCGAGTTTGACGCCCGCCATGCACGGCAACCTCAACCAAACGCCCAACCCCTTCAACATCTAAGGAGGCAAACGGATCACGCTCATAAATACCTTGCCCGACATAGGCCGGAAGGAAGTTCGCCGCATCATCGCGGCTCATTCCCAAACAGGTTTGCGTCAAGTCATTCGTGCCAAAGCTAAAGAAATCAGCCGATTTTGCGATCTCATTCGCCGTCAGCGCCGCCCGCGGCAATTCAATCATTGTCCCGATAATATATTCAAGAGTCTTGCCCTTTTCCTCAAAGACATCTTTTGCTACTGCTTCCACCTTGGCGCGCAAGATATCCAACTCCTTCTTCGCACCCACAAGCGGGATCATAATTTCAGGCACAACATCGCCCCCGGCTTCCAAAGCCCCTTCGAAAATCGCGCGCGCCTGCATCTCATAAATCTCGGGGAATGTAATCCCCAAACGACAACCGCGATGCCCCAGCATCGGGTTTGATTCATGCAGCTCCCCCAAGCGGCGACGCACAGCATCGTGCGAAACGCCAGCAATCTTGGCGAAATTGTCAATATCGTCTTGCTCATGGGGCAAAAATTCATGCAATGGCGGGTCAAGCAAACGTACAGTCACCGGTAGCCCGCTCATAATTTCAAACAAAGATGCAAAATCTTCACGCTGCGCTGGAAGCAGCTTATCCAAAGCCGCCCGCCGCTCGGCTTCGTTAGACGCAAAGATCATCTCACGCACATTTTGAATACGCTCAGCATCAAAGAACATATGCTCTGTCCGGCAAAGCCCGATCCCTTGCGCGCCAAACTCACGCGCAGTTTTAGCATCCAAAGGCGTCTCGGCATTCGCGCGCACAGCCATCCGGCGGCGTTCATCCGCCCAGCCCATCAAAACACCAAAATCACCCGACAATTCCGGCTTAATCGTATCCACTTCACCAGCCATCACTTCACCGGTCGATCCATCAAGCGTGATAATATCGCCCTCGCGAATTTCACGCTCGCCAATGCGGATCAGCTTGGCCTTCGCATCAATATGCAACTCGCCCGCGCCAGCCACGCAGCATGTCCCCATACCGCGCGCAACAACGGCCGCATGGGATGTCATTCCACCGCGAGACGTCAAAATCCCGGCCGATGCGTGCATCCCGGTAATATCTTCGGGCGATGTTTCCTGACGGCATAAAATCACCGTATCCCCGCCATTGGCCTGGATTTCCGCTTCTTCCGAGGTAAACACAACCTTCCCGGAAGCCGCGCCGGGTGACGCCGGTAAACCGCGTGTGACAACATCTTTGCTTGCATTGGGATCAAGCGTTGGGTGCAAAAGCTGATCCAGACTCTGCGGGTCAACACGCAGCAAAGCCTCTTCCTGCGTAATCAAACCTTCCTCCACCATATCCACGGCAATCTTAAGTGCAGCTTTCGCTGTGCGCTTGCCTGAACGGGTTTGCAGCATAAACAGCTTGTCTTTTTGCACCGTGAACTCAAGGTCCTGCACATCCTTGAAATGCTTCTCAAGCTTCAGGCGAACATCATCAAGCTGCTTAAACACAGCCGGCATACTCTCTTCCATCGAGGGCATATCGCTGCCCTCTTTCTCGCGCCCGTATTTCGTCAGCGATTGCGGCGTGCGGATCCCCGCAACAACGTCCTCGCCCTGCGCATTGATGAGATATTCACCATAGAAATAATTCTCGCCCGTGGACGGATCGCGTGTGAACGCCACGCCCGTGGCACAATCCTCACCCATATTCCCAAACACCATGGACTGCACATTCACCGCAGTGCCCCAGTTTTCGGGAATTTCGTGAATTTTTCTATAAGTTATCGCGCGCGGCACCATCCATGAGCTAAACACCGCGCCAACCGCGCCCCATAGCTGCTCATGCGGGTCGCTTGGGAAAGGCTTGCCCAGTTCTTTCTCCACGAGTTTTTTGTACTCGCCAACAATCTCTTTCCACCCTGCCGCAGAAATATCGGTATCCTGTTTTAAATCTTCATCGCGTTTGTAGCGCTCAATCACATCTTCAAATTCGTGGTGATCCACGCCCAGAACAACATCACCATACATCTGAATAAAGCGACGATACGAATCCCACGCAAAACGTTCGTCACCAGAGGCTTTTGCAAGCCCTTCGACTGTTTCATCGTTCAAACCAAGGTTCAAAACCGTATCCATCATGCCGGGCATGGAAACCCGCGCACCGGAACGCACAGAAACCAGCAGAGGGTTTTGCGCATCGCCGAATTTCATATCCATAGCTTTTTCGACCCCTGCCAAAGCCGCTTCAACCTGCGCTTTCAGCTCTGAGGGATATGCATGATCATTCTCGTAATAGGCGGTACACACTTCGGTCGTAATCGTAAATCCAGGGGGCACCGGAAGACCCAACGAAGCCATCTCCGCAAGATTTGATCCTTTTCCGCCAAGAAGGTTACGCATGCTCGCATCACCTTCATTTTTATCCGCTCCAAAACTATAGACCCATTTGGACATCCGTATTTATCTCCTAAAACTCCTTAAAGTGCACAATCTATGCAGGGTTTAGCATGAATAGATCACATTTTAAAAGGATAAATTTATTGACATAAAAACAAACACAATACGGCTCATAAATCCTTCACCATCATCAAACTCATCTCATCATCGACGGGGCGGAATTCCCCATGCACAATGGTTTTCCGATCATACGTCAAACCGTTACCATCGGGCACGTAACCCATCTTCACATAGAGCCGCTGCGCCGCCCCGTATGACGCATCCATCCCCACACCAATGCCAATATGCTCATGCCCTTTTTCACGGGCCAGAGCCTCGCAATATTCAATCATAAACCGCCCAATCCCGCGCCGGCGAAAGTCCGGTAAGACATTGAGGTCCTGTATCTCCGGTATCCCCAGCTTTTTAAAAAACGCATATTTCGGCTGCCAGGCTAGCATGCAATACCCGGCATCCTGCCCCTCGGCCGAAGCGATCAAAACCAGCCGTGTTCCTCCTTCCTGATATTCCAGGGATTGATCAAAATACCCCTGCCGTTTGGCAGAACCCATTTTCATAGCAATATCCCACAAGATATTGAGATCCTCGCGCCCGGCTGTGCGCATAACAATGTTTTGTATTTGCTCCATCCTTTCAACCTCAGCTATGCCTTCCCCGCGAAAGCGGGGATCTTAAACAACAACAACTTCTTCCCAATTTGGATTGGATGTTTCAATCAATTCCTCTTTCCAGGCACGTTTCCATTTTTTCATGGCACGCTCTCTCGCTTTTGCATCATTAACATCCTCAAAAGCTTCATAATAAATGAGAATATCGGTTTTATATTTTTGGGTAAAACCCTTAACTTTGCAGGCTTTATGTTATTCAATTCTATTGACCAAATCTCCCGTAAAGCCAATATACAAAACCGTACGCTTAAAATTCGTCAAAATGTAAACATAGTACTTCATTATCCTAAAATATCCCTGCTTTCGCAGGGAAAGCATAAATTAGAATTTGCGTCCTGTAATCCTAAAGCTGTAAATTCTGGAGTATGAATCGATCACTTTTTACACTCTGCCTGATTTTTTCACTGCTTGGCGCTGATGCCATGGCGCAAGACCGCGAATACAAAGCTGGCATGCACCACACTTTCGTCCGCCGCGATCCTGCACCCGCCGCCCCGCAGCAGACAAGCGAACAAAACACAGCCCAGCCCGAAACGCCGCAAAGCACCGTCTGGAAGAAATACAAGGCACTTGCTCGTGGTGAAAACACGGACGAAGAAACACCTGATTCGAAAAAAGATGCGCTTCCGCCCGCACCGACGAAACCCGCTGCACCAATCCCGCCCGCAGCAGCGCCTCAAGCGCAGGAAAAGCCACGGCCCTCTGGCATGGCCGCCATTATCGAGGACTATCGCAAAAGCAAAGACCAGCGACGCGACATGAAATCAATACTCTTCAAAACGCCGGACGTTCCAAAGCCTGAGCTCCCCGCCCACGAACGAGCGA
>CAYGNI010000117.1:0-5171 GCA_964351195.1 uncultured Micavibrio sp. | reverse complement strand
ACGCTGCAGGAAATGTTGACGGTGAAATCCGACGACGTTGCCGGTCGCTCGAAAGTTTACGAATCCATCGTCCGCGGTGAAGACAACTTCGAAATCGGTATCCCTGAATCCTTCAACGTTCTAACCAAAGAACTGAAGGCCCTGGGTCTGAATGTCGATTTGAAACAAAGCAGTGGAAACAACTAGTTAAAAACCACGAATAGACACGAATAAACACCAATTTTAATTATTCGCGTTAATTTGTGTTCATTCGTGGTAAAAAAAGTTTAAGAAAAAGGGCAGCTAAAATGAACGAATTAATGAACCTCTTTGGCCAACCAACCGGGCCACAAAGCTTTGACAGCATCCGCATTTCGATTGCTTCTCCCGAGCAAATGCGCAGCTGGTCATTCGGCGAGGTGAAAAAGCCGGAAACGATCAACTACCGGACATTCAAACCCGAAAAAGACGGTCTGTTCTGTGCCCGTATTTTCGGCCCGATCAAGGATTACGAATGTCTGTGCGGCAAGTATAAGCGCATGAAATACAAAGGGATTATCTGTGAAAAATGCGGCGTTGAAGTCACATTAACACGTGTCCGCCGTGAGCGCATGGGCCACATTGATCTGGCGTCTCCTGTAGCACACATCTGGTTCCTGAAATCTCTTCCATCACGTATAGGCCTTATCGTCGATATGACATTGAAAGAGCTTGAGCGTGTTCTTTACTTCGAAAACTTCATCGTGATCGAACCTGGCATGACTCCGCTCAAACCGCTTCAGCTTTTGAACGAAGAAGAATACTACGCTGCGCAAGACGAATACGGCGAAGAAAACTTCCGCGCCGGCATCGGTGCCGAAGCACTGAAAGAAATCCTGTCCGACCTCGACCTCGAAGAGCAAAAAGCTCAGGTCGAAGAAGATCTGCGCGAAACAGGCTCCGAAGCCAAGCGTAAGAAACTCGTCAAGCGCCTGAAACTCCTCGACGCGTTCCTGGAATCCGGCACACGCCCCGAATGGATGATCTTGGACATCGTTCCTGTTCTACCGCCAGATCTGCGCCCATTGGTGCCTCTGGATGGTGGCCGCTTCGCGACATCAGACCTCAACGATCTGTACCGCCGCGTGATCAACCGTAACAACCGCCTCAAGCGCCTTATTGAGCTTCGCGCACCCGACATTATCGTGCGGAACGAAAAGCGTATGCTTCAGGAATCTGTCGACGCGCTCTTCGATAACGGCCGCCGTGGCCGCGTGATCACTGGTGCGAACAAGCGTCCGTTGAAATCATTGTCTGATATGCTCAAAGGGAAGCAGGGTCGTTTCCGTCAAAACCTTCTGGGTAAGCGCGTGGACTACTCTGGTCGTTCCGTGATCGTGGTGGGTCCAGAATTGAAACTCCACCAATGCGGTCTGCCTAAGAAAATGGCGCTCGAACTGTTCAAGCCTTTCATTTACCACAAACTTGAGCTTTACGGCATGGCCTCAACAGTCAAAGCCGCCAAGAAAATGGTCGAAAAAGAAAGACCAGAAGTTTGGGACATCCTCGAAGAAGTCATCCGTGAACACCCTGTTATGCTGAACCGTGCGCCAACATTGCACCGCTTGGGTATTCAGGCATTCGAACCTGTCCTGATCGAAGGAAAAGCGATCCAGCTTCACCCGCTCGTCTGTACGGCGTTCAACGCAGACTTCGACGGCGACCAGATGGCTGTTCACGTTCCATTGTCTATCGAAGCACAGCTCGAAGCGCGTTGCTTGATGATGGCGACAAACAACATCCTGTCCCCTGCGAACGGTAAACCGATTATCGTTCCCTCACAGGACATCGTTTTGGGTCTGTACTACATGACACTGGCACTCGACGATCAGCCGGGCGAAGGCATGATCTTCCGCGGCGCAGGCGAAATCAACCACGCCTTGGCGCAAGGTGTGCTCTCTATGCACGCCAAGATCAAATGTCGTTATCACACAGTGGATGAGAATAACGAGCCTACAACATTGATCGTGGAATCCACACCAGGCCGTATGATCCTGTCTGACTTGCTGCCACGTCACCCCAAAGTGCCGTTCGCCCTGATCAACCAGGTTCTGACCAAAAAAGAACTCTCCAACGTGATCGACGAAGTTTACCGTCACTGCGGTCAAAAAGAGACTGTGATCTTTGCTGACCGTATGATGAAGCTTGGGTTCAAAAACGCCTGTATCGCCGGTATTTCCTTCGGTAAAGATGACCTCATCATCCCCGAAGAAAAACAAAAACTGGTCGGTGAAGCGAATGAGAAAGTCGCCGAGTTTGAACAGCAATATCAAGACGGTCTGATCACCAAAGGTGAGAAATACAACAAGGTCGTGGATATCTGGTCAAAATGTACAGACGACGTAGCGGACGCGATGATGAGCAAAATCTCTGATCTGTCCGCCGGTAACCTCAACGCGGTCTATATGATGGCACACTCCGGTGCGCGGGGGTCTGCGGCGCAGATCCGCCAGCTTGCCGGTATGCGCGGTTTGATGGCCAAGCCTTCAGGCGAGATCATCGAAACACCGATTATCTCTAACTTCAAAGAAGGTCTCTCCGTGTTGGAATATTTCAACTCCACACACGGTGCGCGTAAAGGTCTTGCTGATACAGCGTTGAAAACTGCGAACTCCGGTTATCTGACACGCCGCCTTGTGGATGTTGCACAAGACGCGATCATCACCGAAGAAGACTGTGGTACAGAGCGCGGTATTACCATGCGCGCAGTCATGAACGGCGCGGATGTTGTTGTGCCTTTGTCCGAGCGTATCTTGGGTCGTTCACCAGCCACAGACATCAAGAGCCCTCTCGACGGCACATTGATCTGCAAAGCCGGTGAAATCATCGATGAAAACACAGCCGAAGCCGTTGAAACAGCCGGGATTGACGAGCTTATCGTCCGCTCTGTTCTGACCTGTGATGCACAGGGCAGCGGTATCTGTTCCGCATGTTATGGCCGCGATTTGGCCCGCGGGACAGAAGTCAATATCGGCGAAGCCGTCGGTGTTATGGCTGCGCAATCCATTGGTGAGCCAGGTACACAGCTGACAATGCGTACCTTCCACATCGGTGGTGCGGCGCAGAAAGGTGCGGAGCGCTCTCATGTGGATGCCAATATCGATGCAACAATCGAAATCCGCAACCAGAACGTCGTAAAGAACTCTCAAGGCGTAGCGATCGTAATGGGCCGCAACACCGAAATCGTTCTCAAAGACAAGAAGGGCGCAGAAAAAGCAACACACCGCATTCCATACGGTGCACGCTTGCTGGTCGAAGACTCAGGCAAAGTGAAAGCCGGCGATAAAATGGCCGAGTGGGACCCGTATACAATGCCTGTCATCACCGAAAAAGACGGTGTGGCGCACTACTTCGACCTTGTCGAAGGCGTCTCCGTGGTGGACGATGTTGATGAAGCAACCGGTATCTCTTCTAAGAAAGTGATCGACTGGAGATCTCAGCCAAAAGGCGGCGATCTGAAACCGCGTATCTCTCTTCTGGATAAGAAGGGCAAGGTTATTAACCTGCCAAACGGTCTGCCTGCAAACTACTACCTCTCCGTGGATACGGTTCTCTCCGTTGAAAATGGTCAGGAAGTAAAGGCCGGTGACATCGTGGCGCGTATCCCGCGTGAAACATCGAAAACCCGTGATATTACAGGGGGTCTGCCGCGCGTGGCCGAATTGTTCGAAGCCCGCATGCCAAAAGACTTCGCTGTGATTTCCGAGATCGACGGTTACGTGGAATTCGGTAAAGACTACAAGTCCAAGCGCCGCATCGCTGTGAAGCCTGCGAACGCCGAGGATGGCGAACCACGCGAATACCTCGTACCAAAAGGCCGTCATTTGGCCGTGGTAGAAGGCGACTTCGTGCGCAAAGGGGACCCAATCCTGGACGGTGCGCTTGTGCCGCATGACATCCTTGATGTTCTGGGCGTGGAAGCTCTGGCTGACTACCTCACCAACGAAGTGCAGGACGTTTACCGTCTGCAAGGGGTGAAAATCAACGATAAGCATATCGAAGTGATCGTTCACCAGATGATGCAAAAAGTTGAAGTCACCGCTGTTGGCGACTCAACCTACCTTGTGGGTGAACATGTTGACCGCGAGGAATTCGCACAGGCAGTCGCGAAATACGAAGCGGATGGCCATCGCCCACCGGAAGGCAAGCCGGTTCTGCAAGGGATTACAAAAGCATCTCTGCAAACACGCAGCTTCATCTCCGCCGCGTCCTTCCAGGAAACAACGCGCGTCTTGACCGACGCCGCTGTGAACGGCAAGGTCGACCGCCTGCATGGCCTCAAAGAAAACGTCATTGTCGGACGTTTGATCCCGGCCGGTACCGGCGGTTTCGTCAACGAGCTGAAACAGGTTGCCGCATCCCGCGATGCGGAAATCATGGCCGCCCGTAAAGAGGAAGAAGCAGCCATTGAAGCAGCGAATGAATCCGCCGCGATCGAAGAAGCTGCGGCCCAAGACGACGAAGAGCAAAAAGAAGCCGCAAACGGCTAGGTCTGCTCGGCAATAAAAGAATCAAAAAGGGGGCTCAAAAGCCCCCTTTTTTACTTTTATTATGATTCGTAAAATAAACCTTGACCCCCGCGAATCTATGCTCTATGGTCCGCCCAGATTCAGAAATTGGGCTATCTGGCACCCTTAACTTTAAAGCCATTTAGCGCATCATCTGTGAAAACGGATGCTCTGCATAAAGTCTTTGACTTCTGGCGCAAACCTGCGCTATATGCAGCCATCCATACATTTTGAGATTTTTAAAAAGAGGCCATAAGAATATGCCAACCATTCAACAATTGATCCGGAAACCCCGGCAAAAAGTTGTAAAACCAAAGAAAAACCGCGCGCTTAAGAGCAACCCGCAGCGCCGTGGCGTTTGTACACGTGTATACACAACCACACCAAAGAAACCAAACTCCGCTTTACGTAAGGTTGCAAAGGTACGTTTGACAACAGGCCTCGAAGTTATTTGTTACATCCCTGGTGAAGGCCACAACCTCCAGGAGCACTCCGTTGTTCTGGTGCGCGGCGGCCGTGTAAAAGACTTGCCGGGTGTGCGCTACACAATCATTCGTGGTGCTCTGGATACACAGGGCGTTAAAGATCGTAAACAATCACGTTCACGCTACGGCGCGAAACGTCCTAAATAAGAGGTACATATAG
>CAYGNI010000116.1:0-5304 GCA_964351195.1 uncultured Micavibrio sp. | reverse complement strand
ATATAAAATATATACGGGAGAATGCGGCGGATTTTGATGCGGCGATGGCGCGCAGGGGGCTTGGCGGTCAATCTGCGGAGATTCTGAAGCTGGATGAAGAGCGGCGCGGGGTGCAAACGCAGCTGCAGGAGCTTCAGGCCAAGCGCAATGAGGAATCCCAGAAGATTGGCGAGATTAAGAAATCCGGCGGTGACGCGGCGGAGGCGATGGCGGCGGTTGCGCGGATTAAAGATGAGATGGGGGCGCTTGAGGAGAGAGAGCGGACGCTGGCGGAAGCTTTGAACCAGCATTTGGCGGGGTTGCCGAATATTCTGGCGGATGATGTGCCCGACGGCAAAGATGAAGGCGATAATGTTGAGGTACATCAATGGGGTGCGCCGAAGAAGGATAAGGTTCCTGAGCATTTTGAGATTGGGGAAGCGCTGGGGCAGATGGATTTTGAGACTGCGGCGAAGATGAGCGGGAGCCGTTTTGTGATTTTGAGCGGGGCGCTGGCAAGGCTTGAGCGGGCGCTGGCGCAGTTTTTCCTGGATACGCATACGGGCGAGCATGGATATACTGAGGTGTCACCGCCGCTTTTGGTGCGCGATAACGCGTTGTTCGGGACGGGGCAGTTGCCGAAATTTGCCGAGGACCAGTTCAGCACGCGGGAGACGGGGCATTATCTTATTCCGACATCTGAAGTGTCTTTGACGAATATTGTGGCGGATCAAATCGTGGATGAAGGGTATTTGCCGCGGCGCTATACGGCGTTTACGCCTTGTTTCCGTTCAGAGGCTGGAAGCGCGGGGAAAGATACGCGCGGGATGATCCGTCAGCATCAATTTTATAAAGTCGAGATGGTGGGGATTACCAAGCCCGAAGACAGCGAAGCCGAGCAAGAGCGTATGGTGACATGCGCGCAGACGGTTCTGGAGAAGCTGGAATTGCCATACCGCACCGTGAAGCTTTGCAGCGGGGATACCGGATTTGGGGCGCGCCGGACGTACGATATTGAAGTGTGGTTGCCCGGGCAGCAGCGATACCGCGAGATTTCAAGTGTTTCGAATTGCGGTGATTTTCAGGCGCGGCGCATGAATGCGCGGTTTAAAAATGCCGAGGGTAAGAATGTTTTCGTGCATACGTTGAACGGATCAGGTGTGGCCGTGGGGCGTGCGCTGATTGCCGTGATGGAGAATTATTACGACCCGGCGGATGGCGGGGTTTTTATACCCGAGGTTCTTAAGCCGTATATGGGCGGAATTGAGAAGGTTCTTAGGAGTTAGGTGTAGTACCTGTTGGTTGGTCTGGATGTTCATTTGTAGGCGTGGCAGACGGTATAGTTATACCAGTAAAGGATGCTTGTAATTCTATAGAGGTCATAAAATACCTCGCCTGGTTTTCATCCATTTGAAGCTCTTCTTTAAGCCATTTATAGATGTCATTCAAAGTGGATTTGGAAGGATCAAGAGATATTCCTTCGCTTGTGTAACCTTTGGCGTTTAAAATTGGATGTCCGTTGTTTTGGTCAAGTGTGAAAGTAATGTCGAAGCCATCTCTACTGATGTAGGAAAACCAGTCTTGTGTGCTGTTTTGGTCCTGAGCATTCGCTGCTCCAAAAGGCAGGATTGTTATGGCGATGGCGGCGAATGTTGTGCGTAATCGGTTCATGAGTGTTAACTGCAGTATGTGATGTTTGCGGCGGCGATTAGTTTTTTAAAATCTTCACGTTGTTGGAGTGTGAGGTGTGGAATTTCTGTTTCGACTATTTCCAGAGCTTCGGCTTCAACGTCTTCTGAGCAAGGGATTTCAATTTGGGTGGTGATACCGCCATCATTTACTGAGAGGGCGAAACCTTCTGTTATGTCCGTAAATGATAACGCAGCGTCTGGATAGCCGCCTTCTGTTTCCAGAGGGGAGGAGGTTGCGCAGCCTGCTAATGCAAGTGCGGCTACTGACGATACAAAACAGGTTCTTAATGTTTTCATGTTTTACGTAAGTACAAATTTTTATCGAGGAATGCAAGGGTTATTTTGTGTTTTTGTCAGATTTTTTCTGACATTCCTTTTGGTGTTTTTTGCGGGGCGTGGCACAGTGGATTTATGAACACACAGGATATTAACCGCCGGATACGGCTTGTCATGGATTTGCGGCGCAAGGGAATTGCGGATGCGAAGGTTTTGGGCGCGATTGAGCGGGTGCCGCGTGATGAGTTTGTGCCGCGGGAGGTGCGTGATCAGGCGTGGGACGATATGGCATTGCCGATTGGGCGCGGGCAGACGATTTCGCAGCCTTTTGTGGTGGCCAGTATGACGCAGGCCTTAAAGCTTTCGGACCGGGATAAGGTTTTGGAGATCGGCACGGGGTGCGGGTATCAAAGTGCGATTTTGGCCAAGCTGTGTCGCCGTGTGTATACGATTGAGCGGCATAAGCCGCTTTTGGAGCGGGCAGAGGCGAAGTTTGAGGATTTGAAGCTGCGTAATATTACGGCGATTGCGGCGGATGGGATGAAGGGCTGGCCCCGGATGAACGGGATTGATCAGGCGCCGTTTGATAAGATTATCGTCACAGCCGCGGCGCGGGAGAAGCCGCCTCAGGCTTTGCTGGATCAGCTTAAGATCGGCGGGGTGATGGTTATTCCCGTGGGTGGATCGGGCGAGCAGGTTTTGAAGCTGTATAAGAAGGAATCCGATGAGGCGTATTCGACGCGGGATTTGATGGCTGTGCGGTTTGTGCCGTTACTGCCGGATGTGGCGGCAGATACAGAGGTTGCTTGATATTCTTCGCCGAATGGCCTGCAAATAAAATCTTTTTTCGCTTCCGCTTCTCACGTACCCAAAAGTACGCTGCGATGCGGGTCTCAAAAAGCTTTCATTTTCGGCTCATTCTGCTTTGAATATGTTGTTTGTGGTTCATAGAAAGTGTATCTCTAAATTATGAGATTTTCTTCTTTCCTGTTTCTTTTGTCCTTGTTGTTTTTGGTTTCGTGTGCGCAGTCTTATGCGCCTGCGCCGGCGACGCATTATGGCGTGCATGAAGGGGCGGGGAGTGTTGGCGCGCATACGGTTTCGTCGGGCGATACGCTGTATTCAATTGCACAGCGGTATAATGTGCGGATTGAAGATCTGAAGATTGTGAACAGTTTGCGCGCGCCATATGCGCTGGAGGTTGGGCAGCGTTTGAAGTTGCCTGCGCCGAAGACTTACCGATTGCGGCCGGGTGATACGCTGTATTTCCTGTCTTATATGTTTGATGTCGATGTGGAGGAAACGGCGGCGCTGAATGGTATTCGTGATCCGTTGGATCTGGAGGCCGGGCGGGTTTTGAAGTTGCCGTCTTTGTCGGAGCAGCGTGTGGCGGTTCCGGTGGAAGAGGTTGTGAAGGAAGATATTGTTACGCCGGGGGTGAAGCCGCCCGTGCCTCAGGATAAGACTGTAAAGCCAGAGGAGAAGCCGGTTGAAGTTGCGAAGGCTGAGGAGCGTTCTAAGAAGCCTGTGTCCAAGATTCATGTTAAAACGCCGAAGCGGTCATCGAACAAATTTTTAAAACCCGTGGAAGGGAAGGTTATTTCGTCGTATGGGGCGAAAGCGAACGGGCTGCATAATGACGGGATTAATATTCTGGCGGCGCGGGGGACCCCCGTTGCTGCGGCTGAGAACGGGGTTGTCGTTTATGCGGGTAATGGTTTGAAAGGGTCGGGGAATTTGGTTTTGGTGCGGCATGCGGACCGGTGGATGACGGCGTATGCGCATTTGGATGATATTGCCGTGAAGAACGGGCAGACTTTGGCGCGCGGGGCGCAGCTGGGGACCGTTGGTTCGAGCGGGTCGGTGAATACGCCGCAGTTGCATTTTGAAGTGCGGCGCGGGACGGAGGCATTGAATCCGGTTCCGTATATTCAATAAATACTTTGAATGATTTGTAGTAAAACGATGAGAGCACTTGAGTTTGGCGTGCGGGTGTTTATAGTCCATTCCCAATGTTTCATTATTGATGAGAGGAATTATTAGAGATGTTTGTTTCTAAGGCATATGCACAAGCGGTTGAAATTTCAAGTGAAGTGAGCGGTGGGAGTGCGCAGGCACCGGGCGCGATGGAATCGTTTGTGTGGAATATGGGTTTGGTCCTTGTTCTTATGGTTTTGTTTTATGTGCTTTTGATTGCGCCGCAGCAGCGCAGATTTAAAGAGCACAGCCAGATGCTGTCCGCGCTTAAGAAAGGTGACAAGGTTGTGACCGGGGGCGGGCTTGTCGGCACGATTGAGAAGCTGGTCGATGACAACGAAGTGATTGTTGATCTTGGTAATGGTTTGAAAGTGACGGCGCTACGTTCGACATTGCAGGGTAAGAGCGATGCTGTGGCGACTAAGCCTGCGGCGAATGATGCGAAGGTAAAAGAAGGCAGAACGAAGAAGTAACTCGCTTATGATTAATATTGCTCCTTGGAAAATTGTTTTGATTTTGTTGGTTTGTGCGTTTGGGTTTGCCTATAGCGCGCCGAATGTTATGAGCCCGAATGCACGTGCATGGATCGAAGGGCACATGCCCGGATGGTTTCCGCATAAGACAGTGAATTTGGGGCTGGATCTGCGCGGTGGTGCGCATTTGCTGTATGAAGTTGATGTTGATGCGGTGTTCAAGGAGCAGGCGGAGTTGCTGCGCCAGGATGTGAGTCGGGAGCTGCGGTCTGCGAAAGTGGAGCGCCGCGCGCTGGGGATTGTCCCGGGCGGTATTCGTTTGACGTTGCGTGATGCTGCGCAGGGGGAAGAGGCGCGTAAGATTATTCGAAAGGCGGCGGCCAATCTTGATGTTTCCACATCTGAGAATGGCAGTGTGATTGAAGCAACGTTGAATGATACGGGGCGCCAGGCGCTTTATGATCAGACGATTGCGCAGTCGATTGAGATTGTGCGTCGGCGGATTGACGAGCTTGGGACGACCGAGCCGGTGATCCAGCGACAGGGTGAGGACCGGATTTTGATTCAGGCACCGGGAGCGGATAGCTCAGCGTTGCAGGCGATTATCGGGAAGACGGCGAAGCTGACATTTCATTTGGTTGCGGATAGTGAAGACGCGGCGGGTGTGCGGAATTTGCCATCTGTAGAAGGCGATTTCAGGGTGCCGATTGAACGCCGGGCGATGTTGACCGGGGATATGCTGGATAACGCACAGCCCGGATTTAACCAGAACGGGCAGCCGGTTGTTACCTTTGCGCTGGATCGGCGCGGGACGAAGCGGTTTTGTGATGTGACGCGCGAGAACACGAACAAGCCGTTTGCGATTGTTTTGGATAATGAGGTTTTGACTGCGCCGAATATCAATGAAC
>CAYGNI010000115.1:0-5398 GCA_964351195.1 uncultured Micavibrio sp. | reverse complement strand
ATTCAGGCTGCGATTGGCGGCAAGATTATCGCGCGGGAGAATGTGAGCGCGCTGCGTAAAGACGTGACAGCGAAATGTTACGGCGGGGATATCAGCCGTAAGAAAAAGCTGCTTGATAAGCAGAAAAAAGGAAAAGCCAAAATGCGCCAATACGGGAATGTCGAGATACCTCAAAGCGCCTTCATCGCCGCGCTCAAGATGGGTGATGAGTGATTAATCAAAATCTTCAAATCCCTTTATAAAGTAAAGCCCTGCGAGAGCTGAGTAAGACATTCTATCTTCTTTATTGACATAAATATAGAACCTCTTTATACATAATTTATGAAGGGGTTTGAGATGGAAGCGAACAGGACTTTTGAGTTTACGCAAAAGCGGGTAAGCGAGCTTTTAAGCCGTGATATTTTTGGCTCAAAGGAAAGCGCTGTATCAAGACTAAGGCGTGCATTTTTTCAAAACGGCATTGCCGAAAAGCCAAAATATTTAGCCGAGCATGGTGGTTCTTATTCTGAAACCGCAACGGTTTTTACAGGCCCGTCCACCAGCGTCCTTATTGTTACTGCATGCTTTGATAACGAGTCCCCGCATATCTTACTTTGTGCTTCATTTGGAAGATGTAGTGGCGGGGGAGTACAGACAACACTTGATTTGAGCGGGATGGGGCTTCAAAGTCCGCAAACTGAAAGACAAGCTCAGGACGCTCTACGAGAAATTGGAAATGTCATACGTTATGTGGCCAAGCCAGATCCGCTAAAATATGCGGGCATTTTGCGGGAGTTTGAAGAGTGGGCACGTATTCCTCGCCTACCGCAAGACCATGACAGCCCTTTACCATTGGGTTTGTTAAGAGAGATTGGCCAATATACACTGGCTTAAAGCTCATCTACCAATCTCCCCTTAGTTCTTAATGCCTTCCTTTGCCGTGGCCTTTTTTGTGGCCGTGCTTTTTACCATGATTATGGCCATGCCCTCTGTGATCGCGATGATCGGATTGGCGGCGATGCTTTTTATAGTGATGGCGCGGCGGTGCATATACATAGCGCACGGGGGCACGGTATCCGTAATAGGAAGAACGGTAACGCGGGCGCGGGTCGTAATGATTTACGATAGTAATGCGCACATCATCATCGTAGAGCGATTCATAGATACGCTCTTGTACACGTTCTCGCGCACGGCTTGATCCCTGCAGGCGGGTGATTTCCCAAACATGTCTATCGCGCTTACACGCCGTACCGACTCCAACCTCAGCCTTGCCGCCGATGCGGATTGTGGTGGTGTAGTTCTTACAGTAATCGCGCGCCTGCGCTTGCGTGGGTACCAACAGTGGTAGCGCGGCCAATGTAGCCAGAATGGTGAGTTTATATTTCATGAGCGGTTTTCCTTTTCGTTTGAGTGATCCCCCGTCTCCATGCCCTGTCTTACGTATGCGGTTTTGCCAACCCTTCGGAAATTTTTAACCGCATTGCCCGGCGCGGTGGAAAAGGCTATGGTGATGCTTCACTCAAAAAAGGAGAAAATTCATGCGTCTGGTTTTGATTTTTGCAGCGTTGCTTATGCTTCCAACTCTGGCTCATGCTCAGGTCGAAGATCCGATTTTCAAACTTCAGCAAGATGAAAGCCTGCTTCACATTTCCGCGACGGAGACGCGCGAGGTTGATCAGGATTTGCTGATTGCGAATTTGCGTATTGAAGTTGAGAACGAAGACAACAAGGTCGTTCAAAACGATATCAATACCGCGATGGCAAAGGCGCTTGAGATTGCCAAAGCGTATAAGGATGTTAAAGCGATTACGCGCACCTATAATGTTTACTCCTATGACATGAACGGCGGACGCAAAGATTTGCCTCAGCGCATGGTTTGGAAAGGGCAGCAGGCCCTTGAGCTTAAATCCAAGAATGCGGAAGAGCTTTTGGAGCTCGCCGGGAAAATTCAAGATGCCGGTTTCATTATGGGTGGGTTGAATTATACCCTTTCCCCCGAAGTCGCGGCGCAAGTGCAAGATGAAATGCTGGAGGCCGCACTTGAAAAGCTCACCGCGCGGGCCCAGCGCGCAGCGAAAGCTTTGGGCAAGACGAAAGCAGAGTTGAAAGAGATCAACACAGATGGCAATTACGCACCCCAGCCCATGATGTATGCACGCGGCATGGCCATGGAAATGGCGGCGGATTCCAAGATGGCCGCACCCGTTGCATCACCCGGCGAAACATCCATCACCATGAATGTGAGCGCAAAGGCGTTGCTGCGATAGAAAACAGACCGTCATCCCGGTTGTGAGGCTAGGCGCGCTAAAACATCAGAGATGACGACAAAGGACAAGTGATGGATTTTAACGAAGCAGCCCATGATATCAGCCGCCGGGATGACGCGCAGTTTGATGCCGACATCCAAAAGGTCATCACGCAATCTGAGGATATGCGCATATCCCTGATGAAGACCTATCAGATGCGCAGCATGATTGCGATGGCGGCGACAATCATATTCGTTCTCATTGGTGTGGCCGGATTTGGGTGGTATCTCATGTATGAAGGCAAGGCGCTTTTGGCGATTTTGTCGATGCTCGCTGCCATTCTTATTCCCTTCCTTATGCATCTCTGGGCCGAGGTGCCGCTTAAGACCTATAAGAAAAATTATAAAGAGCTATTCATGCCAAAGTTGGCCGAGGCCTTGGGCGGGTTTAAGTTTTATCCATCGCGCGGGATAAGCCGCAAGCTTGTTCAAAAAACCGGTGTTGTGCCTGCTCATGAAATTTATAAGGCCGAAGATTGCTTTATGGGCGTATATAATGGCGTGAAGCTTATCTTTTCGGAAGCGCGGCTTTATCCAGGCACGCGACTTGCTGATCCGGTGTTTGACGGGCTGTTCTTTTTGATGGAGACAAAAAACGAAACGATACAGGGCCATTCGATCTTAACATCCGATTATAATATGATTGGCCATTATGCCTCACAACGATGGAGACAATTACAGCCAGTTCCTCTTACGAAGGACAAAGAAATTGATGTGGACTTTAAGCTGTTCTCGACCAAACGGCATCATGGAGAGCGGCTCGATGATCTCAAATTGTTACAGGAACTGGCTGAGGCGTCCGACATATTTGGTAAAGCGCCGATTACACTTGTGGCGTTTGGAAAGCGATATGTGTTTTTAATGATCCCCTATTCTCACAATATGTTTGAACCCTCTAACATTCATATCCCCGTGCAAACGCGCCAGCATGCCATTCAATGCCGCAGAGAAATTGAGCAGATTCTGGAGATTATTGATGTGAGTGAAGTCTTCTAGGGCTAGCCGATTTTTGCGCGCAGTATGACTGTGCCTTCGCTAATCAAAACTGACTTTTTTGCACTCTTGGGCAGGGGAATTCCCCGACCACGGCAAAACAACATTAAAGCGGCGGCAAAAAAATCGCGAGAATACTCAACATGGGTTTGCGCGTTTTTATTATCCTGCGGATTTGAAATTGTAACCGTAATCATACCGGCATCATCTTCGTCTTGAACCACTTTGCTTATGGTGCCGGGGGGCGGAATTTTCATCTGCTTTTGCGTGCACATCGCGTACAGAGCCTGGTAGACTTCCTGCTCGTCAAACATAATGCGTCTGTCTTCGATCGGCATGTGGCCCCCGTAATTTTTTACCTGCTTTTATTATGCGTATGCTTGGGGGAGTCTGTCCAGCCCAGATTGCGATCGGGAGTCTCCGTGAAGTTATAAGTCCTGTTTTGTACAATACCGTTATAAAGTATTTGCATGGCAATTTCGACTCTGGTAGCGTCAGCGCTAATTTATAACAATGGTTGAACAAGGAGTTTTAAATTTATGTATGATGGCGGTAATTTTACAGCTAAATTTGCGCGCGTTCCTTCAGGAAACCCAATGGAAGTGGCTCCGCCAGAAGGCTCCACTTGTCTTGCCCCTCATTGGCAGGCGGTTGCCCGTATGCTTGTGAAAGGTGATGAAGCTGAGTTTCCATGCTTTGCGCCCGGCTATAACTAACAATAAATATTTTTGTAAAAAAAATAACTACAAAGGCCTCTTTTGAGGCCTTTTTATTTCCGCATTACTTAATAGATAAAATTTTAGATAAATTTTATGTAAGTATAGATTCAAGTATTACTTAAAATTTTATCCATAATTAAACGTATATTTACCTCATAACTTCATAATGACCTTCAAGAGAGGGTTATTATGAAACACCAAGCAGCCGCAAAGGCGCAGATACACAAGACAGAGGGTGTCATACTGGGGATGCTGAACACGCTGGAAAAACTGGCGGCGCATCCCGATAATTTTAACGCCAAAGCCCCGCATTTCGTTTCTTTAAACACATCGATCCGCCCGGCGGCCGATTATGACGGCATGATGGGGAGCCTGATCCTCGAGCAAGGGCTGGGCACCTTGTTTAATGACGCAGCAGGCAGCAGCCTTGACGTAGCGACGGTTATGGATTGCGCCAGCGAATATCTTTCTGATCGCGCCAAAGACGCCCCTGAGCGTGATTTGGGCCGCGGCAAGGGGACCTTTGCGTTGGGGGAGCATAAGACGATTTGTAATGACTTCAGCACTTGTCAGCGCGAGGGCGCTCTGGAGGCATTTTATGCGGATTGCGATGAACGTCTGGATATCGAAGAAGCCCTTCAGGCCCTGGATCAAAAACTGAGCCTTTACCAGCGCCTATATCAGAGCGCGGAGCCGGTTCTCACACTTCAATAAAATTTCATTCCCGTAATCAACATTGGGTTATTTTATGCTATACTTATAGGCAAGTGTGGGATCTTCTTCTATGAAAGACTTCAATTCATCGCTGCTTCGTGAGAAATTTACGCTTTTTGACCATGGCGGGGATATGAGCGACCGTGAGCACGTGGTCGCGCTGAGTAACCGTATGATCGTCGAGCTTCGTGATCTTTCAGGCAAGCTGGATGAGACACTTATCGTCCGCGCACAGAATATGCATGGATGTGTGCGGTTTGCGGCGCGGATTATTCAATCCTATAACACGGGCGGGAAATTGTTGGGGCGTGTTGTGCCGTTTGATTGGGATTCCGCCTGGGATTCCATCGTCAATGATTACGAATATGCCTTTAACCCACAGCGGTGGGTGGCGGTGTATCACGAGGGAAAAGTGATCTTTGAAAAAGGCAAACGCAATCCGTTTTTGGATGTAATTGAAAAATGTGATTTTGAGAATAATGACGATTACGATTACTCTATTCCCTTGGCTGAGGCGGCTTTCAAGAAGACGGGCAAGGCTATTAAAATTGATTATGATGCGAATGTGGCATTGGCGATGGACTTTAGTGATGATCGGGGACGATGCGGTATTATCCTGCGCGGGTCAAACCGGACGACAACGATTAGCTAGTCGTTGAAATCTAAGGCTAATTCCGATGATGCAGTG
>CAYGNI010000114.1:0-5524 GCA_964351195.1 uncultured Micavibrio sp. | reverse complement strand
CCGTGCGGGCGGCGGCGAAGGGCGGCGTGAGCGTGGTTCAATATCGCAACAAAAGCGGTGATATGCGCGAAATTGCGGCGCAGGCGGCTTTGCTTTGCGAAATGCTGTCCGGCACGAATGTTCCTTTTCTGATCAATGATTATGTTGATATTGCGCTGGCGGTGGGTGCCGATGGTGTGCATTTGGGGCAGGGAGATGCACGTCCTGATGAAGCGCGGGCGATCTTGGGGCGGAATGTGATTATCGGGCAGACGGCGTTTACTGCGGAGCACATAGGGGCGGTTGATCCCGCGGTTGTTGATTACATCGGTACGGGGCCGTTTTATCCAACGCAGACCGATAAGGGCAAACCCGTTATGGGGGCTGAGAAATTCCGCGCGCTGGCGGCGTTTTCGCCTGTTCCCGTTGTTGGCATTGGCGGCATTACGCCTGAGAATGCACTAGATGTTTTGGAAGCGGGCGCAGCGGGCGTTGCGATGATGCGTAGCATATCAGAAGCGCAGGATGTTGAGGCTGCCGCGCGGGCGTTTAGGGAGTTAAGTCATGTCTGAATTTGGATGGATAGAAAAATATTTTGCGCCGCTTGCGGGGGCGGGGGCCAGTGGTTTGCAAAATGACGGCGCGGTTTTGGATATTCCAGCAGGGATGCAGCTGGTGATGAGCAGCGATACTTCCAACCGCGATGATCATTTCGTCTCGGAGATGTCGCCGTTTGACGCGGCGCGTAAATGTTTGCGCTCTAATCTTTCCGATTTGGCGGCGATGGGGGCGGATCCGCTATGTTATCAGCTAAATCTGGCTTTGCCGCGGGATATTGAAGAGTCTTGGGTGGCGGAGTTTTCCCGCGGTTTGGCGGCTGATCAGGCGGAATTCGGGATTGCGCTTTCCGGCGGGGATACGACCGGGATGCAGGTTGGTGGTTTGAGCGTCTCCATCACCGTGCTGGGGCTTGTGCCGTCGGGCCGAGCATTGCCGCGCGGCGGTGCGAAGGTAGGGGACGTCGTCGTGGTGAGCGGCATTTTGGGTGATGCGAGTTTGAGCCGTTTGCATATCCCTTCGCCGCCTCTCAAAATTGCGCCGTTGATGCGAAAATACGCGCGCGCAGCGATTGATATTTCTGATGGGTTGCCCGCGGATTTGGGGCATGTGTGTAATGTGTCGGGCGTGGGGGCGCGCTTAGAGCTGGCCAAGATTCCGTTTTCTGAGAAAGGGCATGCGGCGGTAAAGGTCGGGGAAACGACACCGCAAGATTTACTCATTTGGGGTGAGGATTACGAGCTGGCGATGGCTGTTCCACCTGAGGCGTTTGATGATTTCAAAGCTGAGGCGGCAGAGATGGGAGTGATGCTTTCGGCTATTGGCAGTATTGTTGAAGGGTCGGGGGTTGAGGTTTTGGATGAAAGCGGTGTACCGCTCATCTTCGGTAAGCCCGGCTGGCAACATTTTTAAATGGTTGCTTGGATGAAATAAGACAAACCGACTGGTCGGTATTATTTGGCGTTTGGCCTGTTTAGACTCTTGCCTTTGGGGTGGTGTCGGCGTACATATTGTTGAAAGAAAATTTAACTCAATAAAGCAGGATATTATGACTCAAATTGTTGTTCCCACACTTGGTGAATCTGTTAGCGAAGCCACAGTTGCGCAGTGGCTAAAAAAGGAAGGCGAAGCGGTGAAGGCTGATGAACCTATCGTTGAGTTGGAAACTGATAAAGTTACTTTGGAAGTCAATGCGCCATCAGACGGTGTGATCGCCAAGATTACTGTAGGTGAGGGCGAGACCGTTGAGGTTGGGGCGATCCTGGGTGAGATGGGCGAGGGTTCGGCGGCGAATGATTCCGGCGCGAAGCAAGAAAAGAAAGAAGAGCCCAAAGCTGAGAAAGCGGCTGCTGCTTCGGCGCCTGCAAAGAAAGATGCTGAGGATTCTGAGGATGCTAAGTTATCACCTGCTGTTCGTAAGATGATTAGTGATAATAATTTGGATGCGTCAGAAATTCCTGCGAGCGGCAAAGATGGCCGCCTTACCAAGGAAGATGTTCAAAACTTTATTGCTGATGGCGGTAAGCCTCAGCGTGCGCCGACGCCTAAGACATCTGAAATTATTGAGGAGCCCAAAGAAGAGGCAAAGTCTTCGGTAGCCCCAGCGGCAAAAGCGCCTGCGAAGCCGTGCGAAGTTGGTGAGCGTGAAGAGCGTGTGAAGATGACGAAGCTGCGTCAGGTTATCGCGAGCCGTCTAAAAGAAGCGCAAAATACTGCAGCCATGTTGACGACTTTTAATGAGGTCGACATGCAACCAATCATGGATCTACGTAATCAATATCAGGATGCGTTTGTGAAGAAGCACGGTATCAAGCTTGGCTTCATGTCGTTCTTTGTGAAGGCGGCGATTAATGCTCTCAAAGAGTTTCCAGCGGTGAATGCTGAGATTGATGGCACTGATATCATTTATAAGAATTACTACAATATAGGTGTGGCGGTTTCGACGCCGCAAGGTCTGGTTGTTCCTGTCATTCGCGATGCGGACCAGAAGTCTATGGCCGAGATTGAGGCTGAGATTGCCGATCTTGGTACGCGTGCGCGTGATGGTAAGCTCACTATGGATGAAATGCAGGGCGGTACTTACACGATTACGAATGGCGGCGTGTTTGGGTCTATGATGTCGACACCGATTTTGAATGCACCGCAATCTGCGATTTTGGGTATGCACAATATCGTGAAGCGCCCTGTGGTTGATCAAAAGACAGGCGAGATTGTCGTGCGGCCGATGATGTATTTGGCGCAAAGCTATGATCATCGCATCATTGATGGGCGTGAATCTGTGGGATCTCTTCTGCGTATTAAACAGGCTATTGAAGATCCTTCAAGACTTGTTCTTGATGTTTAATCACTTTTTCTTTTGAATTTATGAAATGGGCGAGCCTTAAGCGGCTTCGCCCATTTTGATTTCCAGGGCGACTTCTTTTTCAAGGATCTGCATATTTTTCAAACCTTTGAGTGGAAGCGGGATGTTGTGTCCGCCGCAGTAGAAAATCAGGGCCATGACAAAGAAGCTGCGCTCGAATTCACGCGTTTCGTCATCTGTTTTGATGACGACCGGGCTGTCATTCTGGTCTTTGTCGATGCTGATGGAAGACAGCTCTTTACCGGAAAGGCGCGGCATATCATCTTCAAGCAATTTCATTTCCAGGGCCTTGAACAGCTCCTTTGGTCCAAATCTGATTATTCTGTGCTCTGCTGGCATCTTCTTCCCTTTATGTAAATTATAGTATCTATCTTAAAGTGATATCGTTAAATTGTATTTAAAATTTTAGATTTCTTAAGCAGATTCAACGCAACAATTCCCTGATCGTCTCGAGACTGGCTCTCATCACCGATACTTAGGGTTTTAAATCCGGCTCCCACATAATTGATAAGCTCACGTGATGTGGGTGTGCGGTTGGAATATGTGTGTTCAGGAACGAGGGAGAGTCCCTCACGCGCTGTGATCATCAGTATACGGTTCAGGGGCTCCAGGATAAAGCTGTATTTACCGATTTTCCCGTCAATATCCTCGGAGGTATAGCCGATTGTGGGATGGCGGGTGACGCAGATGGAGACCTTTTGTCCTGATGTATCGCTTGCCAGGACGAGGGCGAAGGGCTCGTCTTCGTATTCTTTATGTGCGCGTTGGATGAGAGCTTCGATTGTCTCGGTTATTGGTTCGATGATAGCCGGGTTTTCGATGGCAGGTTTGTATCCCGGCATATGCTGGGAGATGACCTCGAACTTCTGCTCTTTGCGGTAGAGCACATATACATCAAGGCCCGCCTTGGCGGCGATGCGCATCGACATGGTTTCAAAGCTGTCTGCGCGGCGCTTTGCCCAGTCTTTATCAAAGCCTTTGTGGTCGATATACAGCTTTTGAATGCCCGCTTCAGCCATGTTTTTCACGCAGTTGGGGCAGGGCGGGTCGGTGATAAAGATGCTAGCGCCTCTGGTGGCGTGACCGGCTGCGCTCGCGGCGAAAATGCAGGCGGTTTCGGCGTGAATTGTGCCGCTGGAATTGCCGATCTGCGTTTGCGTGCCGATGGTGTCTGCGATGATTTTTGGCCAGTGGTTGGTTTGTGAATGCGCGAATCCAGGCCCGGCGATGGTTGCGGCGATTTTGTTGGAAGAGTGCGGGCTTTGCCCCACGATATCCACCGCGGCCTGCATATGATCATAAATGGAAAGGGCAGAATCAGAAGCGTTCATACTTAAACGCTAAGGGAAAAGCGCTATGGACGCCAGAGGTTTAAGCGGCAACGAGCGTAATATGGTGTTCGTCCAATGTTGCGCTGCGCCAAGATTTTTATGAAAATAAATTTGGGCAAAATCAGGGGTGGTTTTTTGCTTTGTATTGGTCTATCACTGTTAGCTAAATACTCAACCAAATCAGAAAGATGTGGGCAAAAAAATGGCTTCTCAAAAATATGATGTGATTGTGATTGGCGCGGGTCCTGGCGGATATGTGTGTGCGATCCGTTGTGCGCAGCTGGGCATGAAAGTCGGGGTTGCAGAGTCTCGTGAGACGCTGGGCGGGACATGCCTGAATGTCGGTTGTATTCCCTCCAAAGCCTTGCTTTCCGCGTCTGAGAAATATGAAGAGGCCGAGCATCATCTGTCTCATATGGGGGTTGATACCAAAACGCGTTTAAATTTGAAGAAGATGATGGCGTTTAAGGATGAGGTTGTTGAGGCCAATACGAAGGGGATCGAATTTTTGTTTAAGAAGAACAAGATTGATCACCTTAAGGGGCACGGCGAGATTGTTGAAGCCGGCAAGGTGAAGGTTGGCAAAGAGACTTACGAAGCCGATAGCATCATCATTGCGACTGGGTCCGATGTGGCGAGTTTGCCGGGCATTGAGATTGACGAGAAGAAGATTGTGTCTTCTACGGGAGCGCTGGAGCTTCATGATGTTCCTCAAACTCTGGTTGTGATTGGCGGCGGGGTGATTGGTCTTGAGCTTGGCACCGTGTGGCGGCGCCTGGGGTCCGAGGTTACGGTGATTGAATATCTGGATGAGATTTTGCCCGGCATGGATGATGAAGTGCGTAAGGAAGCGCGCAAGCTTTATAGCAAGCAAGGCATTGATTTTAAACTTTCGTCCAAAGTAACATCGGCCAAACCCGGCCCGGGCGGCGTTGAGTTGCAGATTGAGCCGGCGGCGGGCGGTTCCGCAGAGACGCTTCATGCGGATGTTGTTTTGATGGCTGTGGGGCGTAAAGCTTATACGGATAAGCTTGGCCTCGATAAAGTCGGCGTTGAGACGGATGAGCGCGGGCGCGTGAAGGTTGATGAATTCTTTGAAACCAATGTCGAAGGTATTTACGCGATTGGCGATGTGATTGCCGGGCCGATGCTGGCGCATAAGGCCGAAGAGGAAGGCGTTGTTTTGGCTGAAATGCTGGCGGGGGAAAGCGGGCATATCGATTATAACTGTATTCCCGGCGTTGTTTATACATGGCCGGAAGTGGCGAATGTCGGCAAGACCGAAGCGCAGCTT
>CAYGNI010000113.1:0-5581 GCA_964351195.1 uncultured Micavibrio sp. | reverse complement strand
TCGTCGAACCCCAAGACGGCATTATCGGCATAGGCTCAGGCGGGAATTACGCCCTCGCCGCCGCCCGCGCTTTGTATGATCAAGACCTCAGCGCCGAAGACATCGCCAAACGCGCCATGCAAATTGCCGCCGATATCTGCGTGTACACCAACGACAATCTGACAATCGAAAAGCTGTAATCTCAATCATGACACCTGCAACACAATCAAAAACAGTAAAGGACCATAGCGACCTCGTCTCCTTCTCCCCACGTGAAATCGTCTCCGAGCTGGACCGCTTCATCATCGGCCAATCCGACGCCAAAAAGGCCGTCGCCATTGCGCTTCGCAATCGCTGGCGCCGCATGCAGCTCGACCCCGAATTACAAGAAGAAGTCTACCCCAAGAACATCCTGATGATCGGACCAACAGGCGTGGGGAAAACCGAAATCGCCCGCCGGTTGGCAAAGCTTGCCAACGCACCGTTTGTGAAAGTCGAAGCCACAAAATTCACCGAGGTCGGCTATGTCGGCAAGGACGTGGAATCCATTGTGCGCGACATCACAGAATCCGCCATTCACATGACCCGCGATAAAATGCGCAAAACCGTGGTGGCACAGGCAGAGATTTATGCCGAAGAAAAAGTCCTCGACGCGCTTGTCGGTGAAACATCGGGCGAGAACACCCGCGCCAATTTCCGCGAAAAACTCCGCAAAGGCGAGCTGAATGAGCGCGAAATCGAAATCGATGTGATCGATAACGGCAACCCCATGGGCGGCATGATGGATATTCCCGGCATGCCCGGCGCATCAATGAGCATGGTCAACATGAACGACCTGTTCGGCAAAGCCTTTGGCGAGCGCACCAAGAAAAAGAAAATGAGCGTTGCCGAAAGCTACGATATTTTAATCGCGCAGGAATCCGACAAGCTTCTCGACGAGGATAAAATCATCGAAACCGCGCTGGAATTGGCGCAGCAAAACGGCATCGTCTTCATTGATGAAATCGATAAAATTGCTGCACGTCAGGACGTGCGCGGCGGCGATGTTTCCCGCGAAGGTGTGCAGCGCGATTTGCTGCCGCTGATCGAGGGCACAACCGTCACAACGAAATACGGCCCCGTCAAAACCGACCACATGCTGTTTATCGCCAGCGGCGCATTCCACTACGCCAAGCCCTCGGATTTGCTGGCCGAGCTGCAAGGCCGCCTGCCGATCCGCGTGGAGCTTCGCGCCCTCACGGTGGAGGACTTCCAGAAAATCCTGCGCGATACCGAAGCCAGCCTGATCAAACAATATATCGCCCTCATCGGCACGGAAAAAGTTACCCTCGAATTCGACGACGAAGCCATCGACGAAATCGCCCGCCTGTCTTTCGAGGTCAATGAAAGCGTCGAAAATATCGGCGCCCGCCGTTTGTTAACGGTGATGGAAAAACTGCTGGAAGACATCAGCTATACCGCCAGCGACAAAGGCGGCGACACCGTCAAAATCACCGCCGATTATGTGCGTGAACATGTCGAAGACCTTGTGAAGAGTGCCGACCTCAGTAAATTTATTTTGTAAGAGACTTTATCTTATCGGGCCCTCAAGCCATGGCCGGCTTTCAAAATTATTGTCTCTCGAAAGTCCAAAAGGCATGCTGCTCCATGTTACTTCTCTCTGACACATATCAACTTCAATTTGCCCGGCATGCGGGACAAGCTCACCACCAACACCACAAAAATCTGAAATCCAACTACTATGTGTAACAACCAGGCGCCTGTCTTGCTTGTATTTATCAAATGTATCTTGGATGCGTTTTGTCATAGATTTTGGATTTTTAGATTTCTCTGGAACGCCATCAAAACACATCGCAGAGTAAAATTGCATATTGCCCTCAGCCCATTGCATAACCTCCTCACGAGGCGGTACTTTTTTCCAATCGGCTACCAACGAATCAACCATCACTCTTCGCGGTGCAGCTTTTTCTCCGGCAAGTTTTAAAATTTCATCAACCGTGCGCAAGGTCCTTTTTGTAGGACTACAAATAATTGTTTCAATGTCTGAGAATTCTAATTTTAAGACCTCTAAACGTCGCAACAATTCTTCTGCACTATGCCGAACTTGTGCTATGCCACGATCCGTCAAATCGGCATCTCTAATGGTATGGGCGACATCAGCGCCCCTTGCTTCGTTTTCTGTCTCGCCATGCCGAAAAGCATACAATAATTTGACGCTCATAATATCACGACCTCCGGTTCAGTAGACGCACTGCTCACCTCTTCTCGCCCATAAAACCGCGCTTCAAAATACGGGTCCCGACGCCCACCAACACTTGGGCTCTTCAAAACCATCTCATACACATCCGCCATAGTTATGAGTTCTGAGACTTCTTCATCATCCAAGTCACAATCCAATCGCGGCTGCATTTCATGAAGAACCATTGCCAGCCGATCAACAATCACTTCAAAATCAGGATCATATTTTGGCTCAACAGGATCTCTATAATATTGTCTGTATGAAACCCCGTTATGCTGCACCATGTAAAAATCTCCATCATAAATATTTTCAAACCAAAGGTGGTCCTCCCCACGATCGCTAGCCAAGCGCCCGGCTGCACGAAAAATTTCATAGTCTGCATAATGAAAATCAGCACGGACATCATGCATAAGCCGCCCTTGCGCACGACCCAAATAAAACGCACCCTTCTGCCCCTGCCACTCACGCTGTTGAAAACGATTAAATGCATGGTCTATATATTCTTTCAATATTCTCTTTATGGCATCATGTCCCAACACCTCATTCGGTGAATCCTTAAGGTACAGTCTCCATAACACATGCTCAAAACCCACCACACAATACTCTGCGTGCCCGTTTGCCTGATACTCAATGCGGTCAAGCATTTGTAACATCGTTTCACTTGATGGCGTTGTCCGAAGTGCCAAAAAGTAAGCTAAATGGGACAATTCATGTAAAGCATTCGATTTTACATTAAGATCACTATCCTCTAGCCTAAGCCGCCAGACCTCGAGATGTGACGAAGCCTTTTGCAAAACACTGAATTTCGCAGACCCCAAAAACTCACCCCTTAATCCCATTCGTCCGCACGACAAAATAGGGAAAAAACGCGGAATTTCGGAATTTGGTTTTTGATCAAAAGCCATGCAGGAAACTATAAAAAAAATACAGTTATGTCAATAAAAAAGGCTAAAACAAATTGTTTCTGAGGAACTTAAAGGAGATTTATTCAGCAACCCTGACAGGCGCATCATCGCATATCTCTTCTCGCCCATAAAACCGTGCTTCAAAATACGGGTTATGGGGAATATTGGACCCAAGCTTTATCGCTTCCAATATATCTGCACCAGTTAGAGCGCTCGTAACCTCAAATTCGCTACGCGCCCCCATAATCCTATCTTTCAAATTGAAAATCGCGCGGCCAACACGCTCAGCCAAAATCTTATACGCCGGGTCACTCGCAAGATCTCGCATGTCATAGTAGTGAAACCTCTCTCCTTGAATTTCGACAAAATCCCCATCTTTAAACCAATCTCTCCATGGCCTCGCATCGCCCCTTTTTTTCGCAGCATTTTGGGCCTTTTCGAAAATATCATCATCATCATAATGCCAGCGATGACGTAATTCATGCGGCTTATGGCCCCTATACGCAGCATAATAAAGCGTCGCCTTATAAGAAAGATCCCGGTTAGCAATCCATTCAGCATCTTTAACCTTAGACAAAAACGCGTCATATACATCATTCGAAATTAACTCAGGAGTTATTTCGTGATCCCCGTTAAATGCCCAATAGCCCTTCATAAGAGCATCCAAACTATTCTCTATTGAGACTACAAGGAGTTCAAACTCCATATTGCCCTGATACAACGGAGTATAGGCAATCTCCGTCATCGTTTCCGTGCAAGGGTCTATCAAGGCAGATAAAGCCCCGAATGTATGTGCCAATCCATGAAAGGGTCGCAGTTGGCGGCGGCCTAAATTCCACGCATCCTCATTATCACAGGTCATAACCTGCGCAGTGTTACCTGCTGCATTACAGAATTCTGCGCGATACCCCATTCTTGAATCTGGTTTCTGATCAAAAGCCATGCTGGGAAATTACAAAAAAGATATAGTTATGTCAATAAGAGATTAAGAGACGGTTGATATGGCTCCACACGGACAAACCGCATATCCTTAGAATGCTTCACTTGGGCAATAGGCCTTACAATCCTACTTTTAGTCGGAACATCTTGCTCAAAAAGCATCGCGATCTCCTCAACGGGATCATTTGATCTGGAAAACTTAAAACCAACTCTTAAAACGCCGCCAACAGGAAAATACCCAGAATCAAAAGCTTCGAAAAACCCAGGATCAGCACTTTCTAAAATCGGAGAAACCCTAATATTTTTGCCATTAACACGAACATCTTGAGGAAAACAATCAACACGATAAAAGTCTTCCTCTGCAAATGTAAGGGTTTCGTGATCAGGCCTCACTTCCAAAAAAAACGGTTTTGCATACCTAAACCGATCGGGCCCCAAACTATCAATAAATTTCTGATACTCATGCAAGGCATAATCCTGCGGGGCAAACCTAGTTGCTAGCACAGCTTTCTCAAAATCACCTGCCCGTGTAGGAGCGCTCATAATAAACTCACAAAATTAAAGTACAGACACTACCCCAAAACTATAATTATGTCAATTATTTTAACCGTTTCCCTCTGACAGCTTTTTTGCTTAAATACCGCATGATGAAACGCTTTCCAACCCTAATCGCCACTCTTATACTCTGCGCCCTCCCCGCACACGCGCAGAACGCACCAAAACTGGCCTTCCCGGTCGAATGTACACTGGGCGAGAATTGCTGGACAGTGAACTACGTCGACACCGACCCAGCCCCCGGCAGCGCCAGAGACTTCACTTGTGGCGAGCGCACCTATGACGACCATCAGGGCACCGATTTCGCCCTGCCCAGCCGCGCGCCCATGAAACAAGGCGTAAACGTCCTGGCCGCCGCGGACGGCAAAGTCCTACGCACACGCGACGGTGACGACGACAGCGTCAAAACGACTGAACAATACGACACCATCCGCGCCAATAACCGCGAATGCGGCAACGGCGTCATCCTCGATCACGGCAATGGCTTTCTGACCTACTACTGCCACCTCAAACAAGGCTCCATCAGTGTCAAACAGGGCGATGAAATCAAAGAAGGCGACCCGATAGCCAAAGTTGGCCAATCCGGCCTGGCCGAATTTCCACATCTTCACCTCACTGTGATCTGGGAAGAAGGACACATAGACCCTTTCACCGGTCACCTGAAAGAAGATGGCTGCGGTAAATTCAAAAACAACCTTTGGAAAGACAACCTCACATATACGCCGCTAGCCCTGTATGACGCAGGCTTTCGCAGCAAAGTTCCCGATTGGAAAGCGATCGAGGAAGGCGAAACAAACCCCGCCAACCTGTCACCTGCAAGCGAAACACTCACCTTTTGGTTTGCATTTTACGGCGCAATTGAAGGTGATAAAATCGCAATCTCCATCATAGACCCCGATGGTAAAACCTTCGCCGATTACAACGGAACACAGGACAAAACCCGCGCGCGCCAATATTATTTCAC
>CAYGNI010000112.1:0-5602 GCA_964351195.1 uncultured Micavibrio sp. | reverse complement strand
TTGTTGCACCAATTTTTGAAATTTCTGGCTTAAGCTCTTTAATCCAGTGCAAGTGGCTGGCAAGAACCAGAATACATACAAATATTCCGGTGATGACAACAAGTGATTCACTAGCAAGATAGGCTGAAACTACACCCAACAACGCAATTAAAGGAAAAGTGCGAACACCAAATATTGCTTTTTCGCCTTGTTGGCTTTTTGATCTTTCACGTTCTATACCGACTAATAGCCCTATTATCAGAGCGGTTAGGAAAGGCATCATTTCTTCAAACATTATTCTTCAGCCTTTTCTATACTTGCATAGCCTCCAGAGCTTTAATGCGATTTTGAGTGTTTGGGTGAGTGGAGAATAAATTATCGACCCGGTGTAGATGCAGTGGATTAATAATAAACATATGCGCCGTAGCAGGATTTTGTTCTGCGACGTGATTATCAATACGACCAGCGGCAGCTTCAAGCTTTTGAAGGGCTGAAGCCAGTGCCATAGGATCACCGCAAATCTCTGCACCGTCACGGTCGGCAGAATATTCACGCGCGCGTGAGATCGCCATTTGTATAAATGATGCCGCGAGTGGCGCCAAAATCATAACAGCGATTGTACCGATCATTACAGAAGGTCGATCACGACCGCTACCGAAAAACATGGCAAAGTTTGCCAGCATAGAAATAGCACCTGCAATGGTGGCTGTGATCGTCATGGTTAGCGTGTCAAGGTTTTTAATATGTGCGAGCTCATGCGCAATGACACCGCGCAATTCACGTTCATCAAGGAGACTCATAATCCCAGTTGTAAATGCGACAGCGCCATTTTCGGGGTTTCGCCCTGTTGCAAATGCGTTGGGCTGGGCATTTTCGATGATATAAACGCGCGGCATGGGGATATTGGCATGCTGCATCAACTCAAGTGTCATGTTATAGACGGGTCCGGATTTTATTTGTTTTGCATTATAGAGTTTCAGAACAATTTTGTCAGAAAACCAGTAGCTGCCGATATTCATCACAAGTGCAATTACAAGAGCAATCATCATGCCTTGTTGTCCGCCCAGCATCATACCAATGCTTCCAAACAAAGCCGTCATCGCAGCAAGAAGAATAAAGGTTTTCATCATATTCATCGCATTTTCTCCATACTATAAATTACTTCTCTAAAACGCCTTGTTCAGAAGAATCTTTACTTGTGGTCATCAGTAAAACGATAATACCAGCAATCGCGGAGAGTATAGAGCCTGATAGCACGCCAAGGCGAACCGGGGTTGCCAGCGATACATCGGTGAAGGCCAGTGTTCCAATAAACAAACTCATGGTAAAACCGACTCCTGTCAGCAGTGCCATACCGTAAAATTGCGACCATGTGACATCCTCTGGCAGGCGGCAAATCTTTAAAGCACAAGCGAGCCATGTGATCCCCATGACTCCAACCTGCTTACCTAAAAACAAGCCGAGCATAATGCCAAGCGTAATAGGTTGAAGGAACGTATCCAAGGTAATACCTGAGAAGGATATGCCCGCATTGGCGAAAGCAAAGATAGGGATAACGCCAAAAGCCACCCATGGGTGAAGAGCATGCTCTATGACTTTAAGAGGGGATTTCCCGTCTTCGTTTTTGGCTTTGAGCGGAATAAGAAGGCCCAGTGCAACACCAGCAAGCGTTGCATGAACGCCGGATTTTAGAACACATGCCCAAATGAATAACCCTACAACTACATAAGGCCCAAGACTGGTGACTTTGCGCCAGCTCATAAATGCAACAATACTTAGGCCAACTCCGGCAAGAAGTAATGACTGCATAGAGATTTCAGCTGTGTAAAACAGCGCAATGATAATCACGGCTACCAGATCGTCAATAATGGCGATAGCTACGAGACAGACCTTTAAAGCTGTGGGAACACGTGACCCAAGCATCATTAGAATGCCAAGCGCAAATGCAATATCGGTCGCCGCCGGTATGGCCCAGCCATTAATGGCAATCGCATCGTTCCAATTGATATAGGCGTAAATCAGCGCTGGAACGGCCAGCCCCCCAAGGGCGGCAATAGCTGGCAAAATGGCCTTATCGCGAGAGGATAAATGCCCCTCAATCAATTCCCGCTTGATTTCAAGGCCGATAAGCAGAAAGAAGATTGCCATGAGCCCGTCATTAATCCAGAGCAATAAAGGCTTATCAATAATAAAACTACCTGCCTGCAAGACGACAGGGATGTTTTTAAAGCCTGCATAGAGCTCCTGCAAAGGCGTATTTGCAAAAATCAGCGCCGCCAACGCTGACAAGCACAGCAAAATGCCTGGCGCGGTTTTATAGTGAAGCATAGCTTTAAATAGGTTCATTCTTTGTTTCCTTCTTTATGCCGTTGCACGTCCCGCTGGGGGTGGGCGAGACGTGCTTGGGGCAGATTTAATTATCGTGAAGAATACACTTCTTTATAATTCTTTGCTCTTGGGTTATTGCTTCGTATCATGGCGGACTGCATACGGTTCGCCACATGAGACTGCGCCCCTTGCCGTGCAATTTCTTGCAGCCTGTCTTTTATCGCCAGCCGTAGCTTTTTAAGCTTGAGCAGGCGCATCCAATCCGGTAGGCGGCGGGTTTGCTCCTTCTCAATTTCCTGCTGGATTTGAGTGGATTTGAAGAGTAGCGATTTAAAGTGCTGAACTGACATAATGTGCTCCTTTCGTTCAAGTTACAGCTTGATCGGGAGGTTTTTGGTGTCAGTTTCTTGAGAAAATTTGAACCAACACCGGAAAACTTGTTCCCGATGCGGTCCGACATCACGATAAGAAGGGATATGACCTTCAGTTATCGCCAGAGGGGCCCGGCCCGCTAATATTTATAAGATATAATAGGATCATTGGTGTTTTCAATGGAAATCGTATAACTTTTTAAAAAATCATACATGTGTTCGCTATATCACTTTTTCTAATCAATTATGATAACATTCCATCTGTGAACATAATTTTTTATATTGTTAGTTTGGTCGTCCTGTCCCCGTTAATCGCGCTTGGGATACAGAGCTTTGCCAGCATAAGCGATACTTTCATTTTCTTGTTTATGAACGTACTGGATGACGTTGTGCTGAATTCTTTGGTTATCGCGGCTTTTACCGGCGCGGGCGTGTTTATGGTGGGCGTAAGTTGCGCATGGTTGTGCGTCCACTATCATTTCCCAGGCAGTAGATTACTAGAATGGATGCTGTGCATACCGCTGGCTTTTCCGGCTTATATTCTGGCTTATATTTACACGGACTTGTTCGATGCTGCCGGATCGCTCGCAATATCCTTACGGCAAAGCGGGCTTGATGCATTGCTGCCTGATATGCGCAGTTTGTGGGGGGCGTCTTTTATACTCACATTTTGCCTCTACCCCTATGTGTATCTATTCGCCTATAACGGTTTTTCTAGTGGCTCAAGGTCGCAGATAGAAAGCGGAAAATTACTGAGCGGCAATGCCATATCAGGCTTTTTCGACATTGCGCTGCCTTCTGCGCGTCCGTTTATTCTGGTTGGGTTGATGCTTGTTATCATGGAGGTTCTGGCTGATTACGGTACCATGGATTATTTTGGCATTCGTGTTTTTTCAACTGTCATCTACGATTCTTGGACGGCATATGGCGACATCACCGCCGCCGCACAGCTTTCTCTGATATTACTAGGTTTTGCGTTGCTTCTGATCTGGGCGGAAAAAACGCAGCGCCGCCATATGCGGTTTTACGCGCTTGATGGGTCCACCACGGCGCAAAACCCGCGCGCGCAAGGCCATATAGCCATGACGCTTTGGTGCTGCGGGCCTGTGGTTATTGGCTTTATTGCGCCTGTAGCGCTGCTACTTCATATGGCGCTTGATAATTTTGAGATGGGGCATGTCATGCAAACAATGCCGTATGCGTTTAATACATTAACACTTTGCGGTTTAGTTGCATTTATAGGGGTTAGTCTGTCTTACATTCTGGCCGCGCTAAAACGCGCCCATAACAGTAAAACCATAAACACACTTTATAATCTGTGCGGCTTTGGTTATGCCTTGCCGGGGATCATTGTGGGGCTGGGGCTTTTGCTGGTTTCTGGATTGTTTAGCAGCCTGAATATTCTGGCAACAGGTACTTTTATTTTTCTGCTTTTGGGGTATTTGATACGTTTCATGAATGTCTCCCTGCAAGGCCTTGAAGCCGGTTATGAGAAAATAAGCCCATCTTTGGAGCAAGCAAGCACACTGTTGCGGCACTCAAAATTCGATGATTTCTGGCAGGTTAAACTGCCAATGCTTGCGCCAGCAATGCTAAGCGCCGCATTAATTTTTTCCGTGGAGGTGATTAAAGAATTGCCGATTACCCTCGTCCTAAGGCCGTTTGACTACGATACGCTGTCTGTGCGCACCTATAATCTTGCCTCTGACGAGCGTTTGGCAGAAGCCGCTTTCCCAGCGCTTTGCATTGTGATGGCGGGTTGTGTGCCTGTAATTCTCTTGCAAAAGCTTTTCCGCACCCGCCGCTAACGCTGGATATTAAGGAAAGCCTATTTGATCGAATATCATTTTCGCCTGAGTCTGATATTCGCCATAGGCACGCACATTCATATCCTGTGCTTTAAAATTTCGCTGGGCTTCGACAGTATCATTCACCGCAACGCCTTTAACAACCGGATACTCATTATTACCATTTGCAAAGTAAGCCTGCGCTTTATCCGTCGTCAGATATTCCAGAAACTTTATTGCCGCCGCTTTGTTTTGCGCATGTTTTAAAACGCCCGCACCAGAAATGTTGACATGCGTACCTGTGCCACCTTCCTGTCCGGGGAAAATTATGCCTAAATTCTCAACCACTGCTTTGTCGTCTTCACTGTCTGAGCGCCGCAGACGGTAAACATAGTAGCTGTTCACAAGCGCCACATCACACACGCCTGCGGCTACGGCTTTAATCTGGTCAGTATCCCCGCCTTGCGGCTTGCGGGCTAAATTATCCAGCAGGTTCTTGGCCCATGTTTTTGCGGCCTCCGCGCCGTCTTGTGCAATCATGCTGGCGAGCAAAGACTGATTATAAATATTACCTGAAGACCGCACGCAGATACGCCCTTTATATGCGGGGTCAGCTAAATCAGCGTAGGATGTCAGAGCGCTACCTTCAATTTTGTCTGTGTTATAAACCAGCACACGCGCCCGTGTGGAAAATCCGAACCATTGCGCATCTGACGCGCGTAAATTTTCCGGAATTTTTTGTGTCAGGGTTTCAGAATTAATCGCTTCAAATAAGCCTGCTTGTTCCGCGCGCCAAAGCCGCCCTGCATCAACTGTGATTAATATATCTGCAGTGCTTAGCTCACCTTCTTGCTCCAGCCGCGCAATCAAGGCATCGTCTTTGCCGTCCACACGTTTGATTTCAATGCCGGTTTTCTGGGTAAAGTCTTCATATAGCTGCTCATCTGTATCGTAGTGACGCGATGAATAAATATGCAGTGCTTTATCATCGGCATCCTTTGCAAAAACAGATGGAATGAAAGAAATTGTAACAAGTATAGCTAAGCACAATGCCTGTAACATAAATAAGACCTTTTTCACTTGAAGTTGATATTGATTCTCAAGTAATGTTTAGCGATATTGAGAATGAATATCAAC
>CAYGNI010000111.1:0-5656 GCA_964351195.1 uncultured Micavibrio sp. | reverse complement strand
TCCCACGAGGTGGTAATTACGATTCCGGCCAATGAGATTGATGCGCGCGTTGATGCGAAGCTCGTCGAAGTGGGTAAGACGGTTAAGATGCCTGGCTTCCGTCCCGGTAAAGTGCCGCTGAAGATGCTGAAAGATCGCTATGGTAAGGCCATTTTGGGTGAAGTTCTTGAAGCGGCGGTGAATGAAACGTCAGCCAAGGCGATGAAGGACAAAAAGCTTAAGCCTGCAATGCAGCCGAAAATCGAAGTCAAGAGCAAGGATTTTGGCGAAGGCAAAGACCTTGTTTACACGGTTGCGGTCGATGTTCTGCCTGAATTTGAAATTACAGACCTTAAGAAAGCCAAGCTGACCAAGCCTGTGGCGGAGCCGTCTGATAAAGATATTACCGATGCTCTGGAGCGTATTGCGGCTAATAATACAGGCACGAAGAAAATCTCCGGCGATCGTAAATCCAAAGAAGGTGATACGCTTCTCATTGATTTTCATGGCCGAACAGCCGATGACAATGTGGAACATGAAGGCATGCACGCGCATGGTCATAAATTAAAGCTTGGTTCCGGTCAGTTTATTCCTGGATTTGAAGAGCAGCTTATTGGTGTGAAGGCCGGTGAGAAGGTTGAAGTGAAAGTGAGCTTCCCTGAAGCCTATCAAGCCACCGAACTTGCCGGGCGTGATGCGATCTTTGATGTGGATGTGCATGAAATTCATGAAGATTCAGAAGCGCAAATTGATGACGATTTTGCGAAATCTTTGGGCATGGACGATGTCGCCGCGCTTAAAAAAGCGGTAGGTGAGCAGCTTCAAAAAGAATTCGATCATCACAGCCGTCTGAACCTGAAGAAGGATCTTTTGGACTTTCTGGATGATGCGCATAAATTTGAAATTCCATCCGGTATGTTGGAGCTGGAGACGCAGAATATTCTGGATCAGGTGAAGCTGGAGCGTCAACGCAATGGCGAAAGCGAAGACATTTCCGATAAAGAGAAGAAAGAATATGCCGATATCGCCGAGCGCCGTGTGCGCTTGGGGCTGATTTTGGCGGAAATAGGAAACTCTAACAACATCACTGTTGCCGATGCCGAATTGCAGCAAGCGGTTATTCGCGAGGCACAGCAATATCCGGGTCAGGAAAAAGAGGTGTTTGATTATTACGCCAAGAACCGGAATGCGCTGGAATCCCTGCGCGCGCCGTTGTTCGAGGACAAGGTTGTTGATTATATCATTGAGCTGGCCGAGGTTTCGGAGAAGAAAATGAGTGCCGAAGACCTCATGAGTGCTTTGGACGATGAAGACGAAAAGCCGAAGAAAAAGTCTACGGCTAAAAAGTCAGAAACCAAAAAAGACGATGGTGAGAAAAAGCCAGCGGCGAAAAAAGCACCTGCTAAGAAAAAAGCTGCTGCGAAGAAGTAGCGTTAACCTCGTTCGCAATGGGCTTCCAGGTATGTGATCAAGTTTTGATCTTCCCGAAGACGTTTGTCGAATAACGATACTTTTGTGCAGCGTTCCCAATCTCCGTCCGCGGGTGGCATATGTATCAGATCGGTTTTTTCTGATCCTACATATATTCTCAAATTTGGGTGGGTGTCGTTAAATTCCAAGAAACCATGGTTTACAAAAATTATGTCTCCAAGCTCTCGCAGGGCCGTTTTATGGTGGGAATTTGGTGTTTTTAGCTCTTCTATGATTTTATTGAGAACTGAGATAATTTTTTTTGCCGTTATTTTGTTGTCTATTTCTTCAATAAACGAACTTGATCCAACGTTGCAGAAGAAGATTTGCAGAAGTTCTCTGGTGGAAAAGTGTCTGCCCTCCCAAGTTTCACAGCCCCGCCGTTCTGAGTTCTCACCTTTGCTTTGTTCAACGATCAGTTCTGCGTTAGGGCCTATGATTTGGTTTTTCCCTTCATCCCATATCATGCTTTTTCCCATACGCGCTGGCCCATCTGTACTCACAAGAAATGGAAGCTTCCCTTCTGTGAAAAGGGCAGGGTTTATTCGCTCAAACAAGCCGCGTATGAATGTGTCAAGTTGGTCTCGATCTGTAGAGTTGAATTTGTAAGTCAGGCTTGCCATGTGTGTCTTTTAATTAAAAATAATAATTATGTCAATTATTTTAATGTTTGTTTCTAGGAACAACGCTCTTGAATGTGTTGGAGCACCTCGTTACGCTCATATGTGTAAATGAGGAGATTCACAACATATGAGCACAGATTTTAATTCCCGCGATCCGTATGAAGTTTTTGCCAATACTTTGGTGCCGACGGTGATTGAGCAGACAAACCGCGGTGAGCGCGCGTTTGATATTTATTCCCGGCTTTTGAAGGAGCGTATTATCTTTTTAACCGGAGAAGTGCATGATCATGTGACGAGCCTGATTTGTGCGCAGCTTTTGTTTTTGGAATCAGAGAATCCGAAGAAACCGATTTCGTTTTATATTAACTCTCCGGGCGGTGTTGTGACCGCAGGTTTATCCGTTTATGACACGATGCAATACATCAAGCCTCCGGTTCACACGGTGTGTATCGGTCAGGCGGCGTCTATGGGATCGTTGTTGTTAACAGCCGGTGAAGCCGGGCATCGTTATTCTTTGCCGAATGCGCGGATTATGGTTCACCAACCATCGGGCGGTGCGCGCGGACAGGCGACGGATATCGAAATTCAGGCGCGTGAAATTCTGCGTTTACGTGAGCGTTTGAATAAGATGTATGTGAAGCATACAGGGCAGAAGCTTGCGGAAATTGAAAAAGCGATGGAGCGCGATAATTTCATGAGCGCGGAAGAAGCCAAGAAATTCGGTCTTATTGACACTGTGGTGGAAAGCCGTGCGCAGGTTGAGCCGAGTGAGGATAAAAAATCATAAAACTTTATGATTTTTGTCACGATTGCTAAGGTTTCGGTAACGCTTCCGTACTATACTTAGAGTGTACAAAAGTGTTTGTGTCCTTGATTATGAGGTAATAGGATACAATATATCTTTTGTAGCAGGGCAGTTTGCAGGTGCGCGGAAGGGCTTTTTCCTTTAAATTCAGCTGAATAACCGCCATAATTAATAAAAATACACAAAAAGGTTTATGAATGCTTGGCATGTCAAAAGGATTTACTTACGCGGTTTTGCCGCTTCGTGATATCGTTGTTTTCCCTAATATGATTGTTCCGCTTTTTGTGGGCCGTGAAAAGTCCGTTAAGGCGCTTGAACAGGTTATGCATCACGACAAGCAGATCTTGCTTGTGACGCAGAAATCACCATCAGAGGATGATCCAGGCCCGAAAGAGCTTTATGATGTTGGAGTTATCGGCACGATTTTACAGCTTTTGAAACTGCCTGACGGGACTGTAAAGGTCCTTGTTGAGGGCGGTGCGCGCGTTAAAGTTTCCAAATTTGAGAATGAGAAAGAGTATCTTGAGGCAGAATGCGTTCCGATTGAAGATACAAGCCCTGTGAATGATGAGCTGGAAGCGCTCTCACGCGCTGTGATGACACAGTTTGAGCAGTATGTGAAGCTGAATAAGAAAATTCCTCCGGAAGTTATTGTTTCCGTTAATCAAATTGAAGAGCCATCTAAGATGGCAGATACCATTGCGTCGCATCTGGCGCTTAAGATCGATCAAAAGCAGGATTTACTTGAGTTTGCGAATACGGCGGATCGGCTTGAGAAAATCTATTCTTTCATGGAAGGGGAGATTGGCGTTCTTCAGGTTGAAAAACGCGTGCGCAGCCGCGTGAAGCGGCAAATGGAGAAGACCCAGCGCGAGTATTATTTGAATGAGCAGATGAAGGCCATTCAAAAAGAGCTTGGCGAAGGTGAAGACGGTCTCGATGAAATGGGCGAGCTTGAGAAAAAGATCGAAGATGCCAAGCTGACGAAAGAGGCCAAAGAGCGCGCGCAGAACGAAATGAAGAAGTTGCGCCAAATGAGCCCGATGTCTGCGGAAGCGACAGTCGTGCGCAATTATCTCGACTGGCTTGTGAATGTGCCGTGGAGCAAGCGCAGCCGCGTGAAGTCCGATATTAAAGCGGCGCAGAAGGTTTTGAATCAGGATCATTATGGTCTTGAGAAAGTCAAAGAACGTATTCTTGAGTATTTGGCCGTGCAGCAGCGCACGAAGAAGGTTAAGGGCCCGATTTTGTGTCTTATTGGTCCGCCAGGTGTTGGTAAAACATCGCTTGGTCAATCGATTGCGCGGGCGACGAACCGTAATTTTGTTCGCATGTCTTTGGGCGGCGTGCGTGATGAAAGCGAAATTCGTGGTCACCGTCGCACATATATTGGTGCGATGCCCGGTAAAGTTATTCAGGGTATGAAACGTGCGAAAACAGTAAATCCGCTCTTTCTTTTGGATGAGATTGACAAGCTGGGTTCTGATTATCGCGGTGATCCAAGCTCCGCGTTGCTTGAGGTTTTGGACCCTGAGCAAAATGCAACATTCCAGGATCACTATCTTGAAGTGGATTATGATTTGTCCGATGTCATGTTTGTGTGTACGGCAAACAATTTGTCGACCATGCCGCGCCCGCTTTTGGACCGGATGGAGCTTATCCGTATTTCCGGGTATACCGAAGATGAGAAGCTTGAGATCGTAAAGCGTCACTTGCTGAAGAAGCAAATGAAGGCTGCGGGTCTTAAGAGTAAAGAATTCAAGATCAGCGATAACGGTATTTTGGATTTGATCCGCTATTACACGCGCGAAGCGGGTGTGCGGAACCTTGAGCGCGAAGTGGCTAATCTTTGCCGTAAAGCCATCAAAGAGATTTTGATGAAAGGCAAAGAGAAGATTTACATCACGCCGCGTAATCTTGAGAAATATGCCGGCGTTAAAAAATTCAGCCTGCGCGAGATTGATGACCGCGAGGGCGTTGGTATTGTTTCCGGTCTATCTTATTCCGAAGTGGGCGGCTCGATCCTGCAGATTGAAGCTGTTACCTATGAAGGCAAAGACGGCAAGGTTTCCATGACCGGTAACCTGAAAGATGTGATGAAGGAATCTATTACCGTTGCTGAGATGCTGGTGAAATCGCGCGCGGCGCAATACGGCATTGATTATGAAGAGCTTCAGAAACGTCAGATCCACGTTCACGTACCCGAAGGCGCGGTGCCTAAGGATGGACCCTCTGCTGGTGCGGCGATGGTTACGGCGATTATATCTGCGCTGACCGATATTCCGGTGGATCACGAAATCGCGATGACCGGCGAGGTGAATTTGCGGGGGAAGGTGACCGAGATTGGCGGTCTTAAGGAGAAGCTTTTGGGTGCGCTGCGAGGTGGCATCAAGAAGGTTCTGATTCCTGGAGATAACGTTAAAGACCTCGAAGAGATTCCCGCCAATGTCAAAAAAGCGATCGAAATTGTTCCTGTGCGTACGATTGACGAGGTGCTAGGACATGCTCTTTTGTCCATGCCAGAGCCGAAAAACGACGGAAAATCGGAAAAAATCGAACAAATTCCATCAGAATCAGCAGAAAATAAGGGTCAAGACGTTATTCGCCATTGATTCCCCTTTTAAAAAGGCTTACAAATGATTCTCACAAACGGGAGAAACGCAGGGGTTTTGAAAGAGATTTCGTGTTTTTTCCATGACCGTGATTTTGGAAATGTTTCTAAAATCATATTGCTTAAACTTTCAAACCGAAGGGGTTCTTAAAATGAATAAGCAAGATC
>CAYGNI010000110.1:0-5693 GCA_964351195.1 uncultured Micavibrio sp. | reverse complement strand
CCCCGATCGCGGCGCGCCCTGCTACACCTCCGGCGGCCACATCTGAAACGGCACAGCCGAAATCTTAAACGCCAACCCCGCCAAAATGAAAACAAGCCCGAATGTAATGCCGAACGGAATCTGATTAGAGGCTGTGAGCGTATTCTCAATCACCGCAAAATCAATCGACCCGGTAAACCCGTATATTAAGGAAATACCAAAGAGCAATAACCCCGAAGACAGCGCCCCAAGAACGAAATACTTAATTCCCGCCTCCGCACTTCGCGCTGAGTTACGATAGAAAGCCGCAAGCACGTACAGGCTCAAAGACTGCAGTTCCAGACCGACATAAAGCGCCAGAAGGTTGTTTGCAGACACCATAAGCATCATACCGATACCGGCCAACAACACCAAAATAGGGTATTCAAAGCGCGCAATTTCCTGCTGTATAAGATAACGTACAGACAGCGCAATAGAGGCCACAACACCAAGCAGGATAACCATCTTCATGAATCCTGCAAATTGATCAAACTTGAACATTCCATTCAAAGTTATTTGGGTCGACCAATCCATATTTTGCAAAATAAACCAAGAAATGACGGCTCCTAGAACCGAAGCCCAGCAAATCACGCGCGTGCTTTCATTTCCATTGAACGCACCAACAACCAGCAACCCCATCGCAATAATGCTCAGGAATATCTCAGGCAGCAAGGGAACAAGATTAATAGCCATTTACTCACGCCCCTCTTCTTCAATTACAATCACATCATTCATTTGCAAATCAGGTCCCAGAACCTCTTCCACGGCAGGCTCCTGAACAGGCGCTTCCACAGCCTCTTCGACAGCTTCTATCTCTTGCATCATCTTAGAGGTCTCAAGCTTAGCCTCATAATCACTCACCAGCTTTTCAACCGTAGGGCCGATTTTATCGAGGATGACATTCGGGAACACACCAAAATAAATCGTCAGCAAAACCAAAGGTACCAGCAGCACTTTCTCACGCAAGTTCAAATCCGGCATATTCGCCGCATCCGCATGCTCGGTCGGACCAAACACAACACGCCGATACAGCATCAGCATATAGGCTGCCCCCAAAATCAAACCTGTCGTAGCAAAAACCGCCACAACTGTGTCGACCTGGAACGCCGCGAGCAGGCTCAAAAACTCGCCTACAAAACCGCTCGTCCCAGGCAATCCAACCGAAGCCAACATAAAGATCATAAAGACAGTCGCATATTTCGGCATATTCTTCACGATACCGCCGTAACGTGAAATCTCGCGTGTATGTAGCCGGTCATAAACCACACCAACGCACAGGAACAGCGCCCCGGAAATCAAGCCATGGCTCAGCATCTGGTAAATACCGCCTTCAATCCCTTGCACCGTTGCGGTGAAAATCCCGAGCGTTACATACCCCATATGCGCCACCGATGAATACGCAATCAGCTTCTTCATGTCTTCCTGCACGAGCGCAACAAGCGAGGTATAAATAATCGCAATCACACTCAGCCAGAACACCATATCCGCGAAATAAGCACTCGCATCCGGAAACATAGGCAAAGAGAACCGTAAGAACCCATAACCACCCATCTTCAGCAAGACCCCTGCCAAAATCACGGAGCCCGCCGTTGGCGCCTCAACGTGCGCATCAGGAAGCCATGTATGCACTGGCCACATCGGCATTTTAACCGCAAAACTGGCAAAGAACGCCAGCCACAACCACATCTGCAACTCCGGCAACACCGGGCTCGCCATCAGGGTTGGAATATCCGTACTGCCTGTTTGCGCATAGAGCGTTAATAGTGCGATTAGCATCAAAACAGAGCCCAGCAACGTATAGAGGAAAAACTTATAGGAAGAATACACCCGGCGAGGCCCACCCCAAATCCCGATAATCAGGAACATTGGGATCAAGACGCCCTCAAAGAACACATAGAATAAAACCGTATCAAGTGCGCAGAACGTCCCAACCATAAAGCTTTCCAGCACCAAGAACGCAATCATGAATTCTTTCACGCGTGTTTTAATCGCATCCCATGACGCCAAAATACAAATTGGTGTTAGGAAGGTGGAAAGCAGCACGAACAGAACCGAAATCCCGTCAACACCCATATGATAATTAATGCCAAGCCCCTTCAGCCAGCTATTATGCTCAACAAATTGAAAACCCGCATCCACCGGTTCAAACCGGATCACCATATAAATAGAAAAAGATAGCGTGAACAAAGATGAGATCAACGCGACCAGCTTTGCATTCCGCGCCACAGCCGCTTCTTCCCCACGAATACCCAAAATGAACAAAACCCCAAGAAAGGGCCAGAACGTAATCATGCTCAACAAAGAGGATTCAATCATCCGAAATACCCACCCTTAAAAGCAAACCATGACAAAATGGCAATCACTGCCAAAATCATCAGGAATGCGTATTGATAAATAAACCCGCTCTGGAAACGGCTGAGAACGCCTGCAAATGCTTTTGAAGCGCGCGCAGACCCATTCGGGCCCAAGCGGTCAATAATATTTTGATCCACAACCTCCCAAAACACATGCCCCAAGCGCTTCGCATTTTGTACGAAAGTGAGGTGGTAAAGCTCATCGAAATACCATTTATGGAAGAATAGCGTATGAACCCATAGAAAGTTCGTTTTAATTTTCTCCGGCAGCGCAGGAAAGCGAATATAGCAAAGATAAGCAAACAAAATACCCAAAAGACCAACAATAAGCGGCAATTTCTTGACCCACATAGGAACATTATGCGCCGCTTCAACCGTGTCATTCTCCGCCAGTACAACCAGTGAACGCCCCCAGAATGCCTCTTTGGCCCACGCTTCATCCTCGCTATGCGCAGCCTGATCATCAAGCTCAAATGCATCTCTGTGATCATCCGCTTCGCCTTCATGAGCATTGTCGTGATGCTCTTCAGCAATGCTCTCATCATGATGCGCTACTTGTGCTTCAACATGATGTTCCTCGCCGTGATGCGCCGAAGACCCAACAAAGCTCTGGTAATACATCATCCCTGCAAAGATCGCACCAAGTGCCAAAATCACCAACGGCCCCAACATCACAGCCGGACTTTCATGCACATGGCTCATAACTTTTTCAGATGCGCGCGGCTTGCCGTGGAAGCTCATAAAGATCAAACGGAAGGAATAAAACGCCGTCATCAACGCCGCCGCAATCCCCATCCAGTAAGCATAATGCCCGAACGCGGTATGATCCGCCCACGCCGCTTCCAAAACGATATCCTTGGAATAAAACCCGGCCAAAGGCGGAATACCGGCAAGCGCCAGAGACCCAACCCACATCAACCCATATGTCATCGGAATCTTCTTATAAATGCCGCCCATCTTGCGCATATCTTGCTCATCGCTCATCGCATGAATCACAGACCCTGCACCGAGGAACAACAGCGCCTTAAAGAACGCATGCGTCATCAAATGGAACATCGCCGCGCCATACGCCGATACACCAAGCGCAAAGAACATATACCCCAGCTGCGACATCGTCGAATACGCAATCACGCGCTTGATATCAAACTGTGTCAAACCAATCGTCGCCGCCACAAACGCCGTCGTTCCGCCAACAATCGCCACAACCATCAACGCATCGGGCGCGTATTCATAAAGCGGCGACATACGCGCAACCAGAAACACCCCGGCGGTAACCATCGTTGCCGCATGGATAAGCGCGGAAACCGGCGTCGGCCCTTCCATCGCATCGGGCAGCCATGTATGCAAACCAAGCTGCGCCGATTTCCCGACTGCACCGATAAAGAGCAACAGTCCGATTAACGTCAAAGCATGAAACTCACCGCCAAAAAACGTGAAATAAGTTTCCGCTTCAAGTGGCGCCTGCGAGAAAATGTAATCAAAATCAATCGAGCCGAAGACCACGAAAATCGCCATAATCCCCAACGCAAATCCAAAATCACCAACACGGTTAACGACAAACGCCTTCACCGCCGCCGCATTCGCCGAATGCTTATGATTCCAAAACCCGATCAAAAGATAGGAAGCCAGACCAACACCTTCCCAGCCGAAGAACAGCTGCAAAAGATTATCCGCCGTGACCAGCATCAACATCGCAAAGGTAAACAACGAAAGATAAGCCATAAACCGCCCCTTGGCCGGATCATGGCTCATATACCCCACGGAATAAACATGCACACACGCCGATACGATCGTAATCACGCACATCATCACAACCGAAAGCGTATCCACGCGCAAAGCCCAGTTTACGACGAAATCACCCGACGCAATCCAGCTCGCCAGATGCACGGTGTAATCATCACGCCCGCCCATACCGATCTCGTAAAACAGCTTAACAGAAAGAAGCGCGGCAATAATCATGCCCGCGCATGTCACAACCTGACACCCCGTATCTCCAATTTTCTTGCCAAATAGTCCTGCAATCAGAAAGCCAATCAGGGGAAGGAAGACAATTAATAACTCCATAACCTTATCACCCCTTCATACTCGCTATATCATCGACAGCAATGGAGCCTTTATTACGGAAGAACACCACAAGGATCGCTAGGCCAATCGCCGCTTCCGCCGCGGCAACCGTGAGCACGAACATCGTAAACACCTGCCCGACCAAATCGCCAAGATACGCGGAAAACGCCACAAAATTAATATTCACTGCCAGCAACATCAACTCAACCGACATCAAAATCACAATGACGTTTTTACGATTCAAAAACATGCCGAACACGCCAATGGTGAAAAGCAACGCCGCCAAAATCAGATAATGTTCAATCCCAATACTCAACATTTACGACACCCCCGTACCCGGCGTAACTTTTTGAATCTCCAGCACGTCTTCTGGCCTACGACGCTGCTGCGCCGTGACTTTCTGACGGCGTACGCCCGGACGCGTACGGTGCGTAAGCACAATCGCTCCAATCATCGCCACAAACAAAATCAAACCGGAAACCTGGAACGCCAAAATGTAATCGGTATAAATGATTTGCCCCAAAGCCTGCGTATTCGTCAGCCCATCATCAAAGACAGGTGCAGCCAGATTAAGCAATTGCCCACTATTCACATTCCACGCGTTATAGGCCAAAATAAGCTCAAACAGCAAAACTGCGCCAATAATCAAACCAATTGGCACATACTGCATCGCCCCCTTGCGCAAATCCGAAAAGCTGATATCCAGCATCATCACAACAAACAGGAACAACACCGCCACCGCCCCGACATAAACAATCACAAGGATCAGCCCGACAAACTCTGCCCCCAAAAGAATGAACAGGCCTGAGGCATTAAAAAACGCCAAAATCAGGAAAAGCACAGAATGCACAGGGTTACGCGCCGTAATCACCAACAGCGCGCTGATAACCAGAATAATGGCAAACATGTAAAAGGCGAGCGCCTGAATCATCATAAGAAAAGACTTCTTCTTTTTTCTTTTATTTCTAGTCTTTTAAGCACGCCCACGCAAGGCGCGATTTGGAAAAAACAACAGGAAAACACACAAATTCTTGCCGCTATAACTTTGGCTATCTATAGGGTGCATCAGCGATCAAATTAGAGGCTATCTGCGCCTCCCAGCGATCACCATTCGCAAGCAGCTTGTCTTTGTTATAAAACAGCTCCTCACGCGTCTCAGTCGAGAACTCAAAATTCGGCCCTTCGACAATCGCATCCACGGGGCACGCCTCTTCGCACAGCCCGCAATAAATGCACTTCGTCATATCGATATCGTAA
>CAYGNI010000109.1:0-5710 GCA_964351195.1 uncultured Micavibrio sp. | reverse complement strand
CCGCGGTAATCTTTCATCAGCCTTGCGACATAGGCGTCTTGAACATCGATAGTTTTTTCCGACCCTTCGCCTGTAACAAAATCACCGCTGGCGGCTATACGGCCAATTTCCTGAATGGTTTCCCCGTAAACCCCTTCATTCAGGCGCATCATCTTAAAGCCGTTATAATCGGGCGGGTTGTGAGATCCCGTCACCATAATTCCCGCATCCGCCTTGCGGTCTTTGACCGAGAAATACAGCATCGGCGTTGGCCCGCGCAAGACATTCTCAACCTGCATGCCCGTTTCCCGAAGACCCTTGGACAACGCCTCACACAGGGCAGGGGAGCTTAACCGCCCGTCATAGCCCACGCACACATGCGACCCGCCTTTGCGCGCGATGAATGTCCCAAAGGCAAGACCCAGCGCATAGGCATCGCGCTCGCTCAGGTTCTTATCAACCTGCCCGCGAATATCATATTCCCGCAATATCGATGGATCGAATGTGTAAGATTCTGGCATATCGGATTTACTCAGCGGCTTGGGCATGGGACGCACTCTCATTCAGCAGCTCTTCCAAAATTGCGCGCACATCATCGCCGATATCGGCATCCGCCAGCCCATAAGCAACATTCGCTTTAATGAAACCCAGGCGCGATCCGGAATCATAGCTCTTGCCCTTAAAGCGCATCGCATTGAAAACCTGCTCGCCAATAAGCTTATCCAAAGCATCCGTCAGCTGGATTTCCCCGCCCGAACCCGTTTCAAATGCGCTCAGATGCGTAAAGACTTCGGGCTGCAAAATATAACGCCCAATGACCGACAGCGTCGAAGGCGCCTCCGCTGGCTTGGGTTTCTCGACCAGCGCTTTAACGGCAATCGTCCCGTCCCGCTCTTCGCCGGGATCAATAATCCCGTAATTCTGCGTCTCCTCGCGCGGCACATCCTCCACCGCAATCAAATTCCCGCCCGTTTGGTTATAAACATCCACCATTTGTTTGAGGCAGCCCGGCTTCCCTTTAACAAGAACATCGGGCAGGATCACGGCAAAAGGCTCATCGCCCACCAACTTTTGCGCGCACCAGATAGCATGCCCAAGCCCTAACGGCTTTGGTTGGCGCGTCAGGAATAAAGCTCCCGCAGGCATGATGAGCTCTTCAACTTTTTCAAGAACGCTGTCTTTACCGCGTCTTTTCAAGATTTCCTGTAATTCAGGATGCTCATCAAAATGCTCTTCCAAAAGCTCCTTATGGCGCCCGGTGATAAAGATAAACTCTTCAATCCCCGCCTCTTTGGCTTCTTCAACGACATGCTGAATGAGCGGGCGGTCATTCACCGGCAACATTTCTTTGGGCATGGCCTTAGTCGCGGGCAAAAACCGCGTCCCAAGCCCCGCTACGGGAAAAACCGCTTTTCGAATAGGTTTAATACTGCTCATAAGGGATTCATCGCATTAATGCGGCGGGATTGCAAGATGAAGCGCCTAATCCTTTAACAGAAAATCCCGCGCTTCGTTGAGCTTCGCGGCCATCCATTCTGACCCGTCCTGATCCGGATGCACCTTTTGCATCAGCTTTTTATACGCAGCCTTAATCTCATCTTCGCTCGCCCCGTCTTTGAGGTTCAAAACCTTGAGCGCGTCCTCGCGGCTTTTGATATCCGTATCAGCGCTAAAACGAGGCTGCGCCGCCTGCTTGCTGCGCAAAACCCCGATAACTACCGGAACCATCGTCCCGGCCAAGGCAATCGCCGCGGGCAAGCGTCCCGTAATCGCCAAAAAGAATGTCGCAACGACAACAGTGAGAATGAACGCTGTCAAAAACAGCGCTTTAATTTGCGTCACATTGGCGCTCAGGAAAAACCGGTAAAACGCATACAGTCCGATCAACAACCCGATAATGAGAATAATATAAGGGATAACACCCTCCTTTTCCTTTGACCTTTAAGCATTAAAAAACAAAGATGAGGGAATGACAACGCAAAAGAAAATAGACGCGCTGCGCAAAGCGATGAATGAGCAGGGGCTGGATGGATATCTTGTCCCGCGCGCGGATGAATATCAGGGCGAATTCGTCGCCCCCTATGCCGAGCGGCTCAAATGGCTGAGCGCGTTTTCCGGCTCCGGCGGCTGCGCGCTTATTCTGGCAAAAAAAGCCTTCGTCCTGACCGATGGCCGCTACACGCTTCAGGCGCGTCAGCAAACCGATAACAAGATTTTCGAAACTGGCGATTACATCAAAAAACCAATCGGGGAATGGATTGCGGAGTTTGCGGGCAGCGGCGCGGTGATTGGATATGACCCCAAACTCTTTACCCCCGCGCAGATTGATAAGATCGCCGAGAAATCAGGCGCGAGCTTAAAGCCCGTAAAAGAAAATCTCATCGACGCGATGTGGCAGGACCAACCGGAAAGACCAAACGCCCCGGTGAGCGCATTCCCGGACAAGGTCGCAGGCATCACCTCCCAGCAAAAATGCAATAAAATCAGCGAGGGGATAGCGCAGCAGGGTGGGTGCGCCGCGCTCATAACATTGCCTGATTCCATCTCTTGGCTTTTGAATATCCGCGGCAGCGATATTGAATACATCCCGTCCGTCCAATCCACCGTTTTGATCGACACGCAAGGCCGCGTGAAGCTGTTTATTGCGCCTGAGAAAGTGAGTATCACACTCGGCGAACATATCGAGATCTGCGATCCCGAAAACTTAGCGACACAAATCATGGCGTTGATACAAGACTCTGATCGCCCGATTTTAATCGATGAGCGTTACACGCCGATCTATTACAAATCCCTGATCGAAAGCCGGGGCGGCGCGACCAAAAACGCCCCCGACCCGACCATAAAACCCAAATCCATAAAGACGCCGTCCGAACAGGATGTCATCCGCAAAGCACATATTGCCGATGGCGTGGCTTTGGTAAAGTTTATGAAATGGTTAGAGGGCGAAGCTCAGAAAAAGAATCAAACCGAAATAAGCGTGAGCGAAAAGCTTTTATCCTTCCGCAAAGAACATCCGGCGTTTAAGGGCGATAGCTTCCCGACCATCGCAGGCTTCGGCCCCAACGGCGCTATCATCCATTACCGCGCATCCGAAAAAACCGATACAGCGATAGAGGGCGGCAATATGCTGCTGGTCGATAGCGGCGGGCAATATTGCGAAGATGACATTGTCGGAACAACCGACATCACGCGCACCATCGCCATTGGTACCCCTACGGCAGCGATGAGAGAAAACTTCACCCGCGTGCTCAAAGGGCACATCGCCCTGGCATCAGCGCAATTCCCAAAGGGCACAGTCGGCGCGCAGGTCGATATTCTCGCGCGCAAAGCGTTGTGGGACGCTGGCCTTGATTACGCGCACGGCACGGGTCACGGCGTGGGCTGTTATCTTCAGGTGCATGAAGACGCCGCCAATATCTCAAGCCGCGGCCAAACCCCCTTTGAGCCCGGCATGCTCATTTCTAATGAACCCGGCTATTACGAAGAGGGCGTCTATGGCATTCGCACAGAAAACCTTGTGTTCGTGATAGAAAAGGGCGGGGATATGCTGGGCTTTGAAACCGTGAGCTTCGCCCCCATCGACACCGCCCTTATTGATGCGGATATGCTCAGCAAAGAGGAAAAGGATTGGCTGAACGCCTATCACAAAGATGTGTTTGAAAAGCTTTCACCCGCGCTGGATAAAGACACACAGGATTGGCTGAAACAAAAAACCGCACCGGTATAGCGCGGCCTAACGCGTCTGTTGACGCATCCGCTCTTCGAGCCGCTCAATTGTCTGCTGCTTAAGTGCTTTTTGTGGAAAGAAATCAATCAAATCATAGGTATTGTCCATGAAGGTAGACTGCATCAAAAACTCCGGCCCCATCATTTCTTGCACAACCATAGTATTATCCAGATACATCGCACGCAGCCGCACCGTATCAACATATTCATACCCCTCTGGTCCACGGATCTTATACGACGTTTCCAAGGTCGGGATATCCCGTGCGAAAGATTGCTCGAATTTCATCTCTTGCGGGTTTCGCCCATGCTTTTGAATATGCTTTTGTGCCATCACGATCTGCACATTCTCGGTGGTAAGATTGGCATCAAACCGATACCCGTAAACTTTGTAATACACGCTCTGACGGACCACAGGATCGGTAAACGCCTGTGAAATAACCTCTGTCTTGCGCCCGCTTTGCACCGTGGGCGATGAGGTAACATAAGGCGGAACAACAGGCGGCACTTGTAGCTCGAACAGATCAAAAGGCGAGGTGAGGCTAACCCATTCTTTCTCGTCATCGCTTTTTAGCTTGCCGATGTTGCGGATGTCCAAAGAGCGGAAGTAATCCTTCATCTCCAAAGAAAACATATCTTTTTCCGGGCCAATCGCCATTTGCACAAAACGGCTGTTCTTCGTCACAACGACAAGCGCCCGCAAACCCGAATGCTCCTTCAGTTCCGGGTCATAAAAACTCATATGCAGATCACCAGCATACTCCTTGTCATACTCAATAAAGCCGCTGGCATAGATTTTGGAATTCTCTGTCTGGTAAGCCGCCCTAATCCGGTCCAGCTCCTGTTGGATCAGCGTGTTCTTATATTCATTGCTGAAATACGGCCCAAAAGATTGCTCTGCTGTGACACGGTAAATGGTCGATCCGTCTGCGCTCTGCGCGCTGACCTCTACATCTTGAAGCATCTCATCAAAGGAAATCCGAAACGGTATAATTTTTTCTGTGACTTCACCGGGAAGTGACACTTTGAAAAGATTACTATCAGATGTGAAAACCTTCCACGTATCCTCGGCATGAGACGCGGACGCGCCCGCACAAAAAACCACCAAAACGAATATGAAATAAAAAACCCTCATAACCCTACAATCATATCATAAGACGTAAAAAAACCGCCACAGTGAATTGGGGCGGTTGATTTATGAATGTTTAAAAAATCCGAGAGAGATTAATCCCTGTCGCGGCGTTTACGATCCATCTTGCGTGAACGGCGGATATTTTCCGCTTCTTCGCGCGCCTTCTTCTCAGAAGGTTTCTCGTAATGGCGACGAAGCTTCATCTCACGGAAAATGCCTTCACGTTGCATTTTCTTCTTCAAGACTTTCAAAGCCTGTTCGACATTGTTATCGCGTACGTTAACACTGACCACAGTGCATCACTCCTTTCAAGAGTGTTAGAGTTAAAGTTGCTGTGTTTCTGCCACCCCTGAGCCGCAGATGCAAGCAAAAAATACTGCGCGGTCTCTTATTATACGGTTTTTCAGCCCTTTACGGCAAATTCCACAGAAAACCCGTCATTGCGAGGAGGCGAAGCCGACGCGGCAATCCAGTAAGGGTACTCTCGGTAAAAGCAGGTGATGGATTGCTTCGCTACGCTCGCAATTACGAACATACTGAAACTAAGCCGTTTTCAAATTCAACGCAGCTTCCAGCAAAGCCTTTGTATACGCCTGCTGCGGCTTGGCGAAAATATCCGCCGCCGGCCCGGATTCCACGACTTTCCCGTCCTTCATCACGATCAAATCATGCGCCATAGCCCGCACAACACGCAAATCATGGCTGATGAACATATAGGAAATATCGTGCTTGGCCTGCAATTCCAACAGCAAATCAACGATCTGCGCCTGCACGGAAAGATCAAGCGCGCTTGTCGGTTCATCCAGCACGATAAATTCAGGGCGCAAAGCCAAAGCCCGCGCAATCGAGATCCGCTGCCGCTGCCCCCCTGAAAAC
>CAYGNI010000108.1:0-5908 GCA_964351195.1 uncultured Micavibrio sp. | reverse complement strand
CTATTTGGAAAGCTTTGCAGATTTCGTCTCCCGCTTCATCCGCGAAGCGCAATCTCAAAAAACCCGGTGCGCAGGCCGCCTAGCCCACCAACGCATACAGTCTCAATATTTAGAAGGCCCCGATGGAAAAATCGTACAAGGCATTTGCATCTTGCGCTATGAAACTCTAAACAAAGATTATGAGAACTTTATAAAAAAACGTAAAATAAATAGCCCGCTGGAATGGCATGAGAAAAAAATCGGGCACCATAATGAAGGCCCGGAAAGAAGCATCACCTGGTCAAACGATACAAAAGATAAAGTCTACGATTTCTATCGAAAAGACTTTGAAAACTTTGGCTACGAACAAACTTAAAAAACTAAGCATAAACAAGATTCATGAAAATACTGGACTGCACATTAAGAGACGGCGGATATTACACAAACTGGGATTTTCCAGAGGGTTTGGTCAGCGCATATATTGAAAACATCCAAAAACTTCCCGTCGAATATGTCGAAGTGGGATACCGCGGAAATCCGGAAAAAGGATATATGGGGGAATATTATTTCCTACCCACAAAAACCCTGCAAAAAATAAGAGCCTCCCTTCCGAAACAAAAAATTTCAGTCATGCTCAATGCCAAAGAATGGACAGAGCAGGAGGCCAACCTCAAAGATAATTTAAGGATATGCAAAAAATATGTAGACGTGATCCGCATCGCTTGCGACCCAGACAAAATTGATGAATCCTTATCAGTGGCCAAAATCGCCTATGAATGCGATTTCCGCGTCTATTTAAATATTATGCACTCCCATAAATTAAAAGATGAGCCCGCAATCCTTGAAGAAATATCAAAAAGCCAAGACGCCTTCCACGGCATATATCTCGTTGACTCATACGGCAGCCTCGAACCTGAAGACATAGCTCCTTTATTCGCCACACTCAAAAAACTCTTCAAAGATAAAGAAACCGGCTTTCACGGCCATGATAACCTCGGCCTTGCCTTCGCCAACAGCCTCGCCGCTAAAAAAGAGGGCGCGGACATCATAGACGCGACAATAACCGGCATGGGCCGCGGGGCAGGGAACCTGAACCTCGAGGTATTAATGGCGTATCTGGGAATTCGCGAGAACTGGGATATTGACTACACAGCTTTATCCGCACTTGTCGATCTCTTAACACCCCTAAAAGAAGAACTAAAATGGGGCACAAACCTGACCTATATGATCTCAGGCGCCTCGCAAACCCCGCAGAAAACAGTCGTCGACCTTTTATCCAAACGTCGCTATTCCACAAATACAATCGTAAAAACCGTGACACAAAGCGATATAATCGAAAAAGAAGTCTCCAAAAGAAAAGACGCTCCTTTCAAAAGCAAAGCCCATGAGACTATCGTCATTATAGGAGGAGGAAATACCGTCCCCCATAGCGCCCCATACATAAAACAATTCATTGACGCCAATGCGGCCGCCGTCATTCATGCCAGCACCAGAAACATGGAACATTTCACCGACCTGTCATGCCCGCGTTATCTATGCGTCGCCGGCGATGAAATCTTGAAATTGGGGGATACAAAAGCACTACAAAAAGAAAACTTCACGTTGTTAGGCCCCAAAAACAGCAAAATACCGGTGTACATCCCCGCACAAAAAGAAGTCACAATGGAATGGGTGGAAACTGATGATTTTTCACCATCTTCCCTGGACAACCCATTATCCATTGCACTATCCGCCGCCAGGGGGATGAACGCCGACCACGTTTATCTCGTCGGGTTCGACGGCTATAACGATGCAAATAAAGAAAAGGACGACGTTGAGCTGTTCGTCACCAACCAGATCATCCTGGATAAGGCAAGCAAAGCCCTAAACCTCACAAGCCTCACACCAACAACCTATAAAAATATAACGGTCAGATCCCTCTACAGTATGGTTTCATAAATGAACGCATCATCCCAAATAACGGCTTTCTTGCCATGCCGCAGCGGCAGCGAACGCGTTCCCCATAAAAACATTCGTCCCATCGGGCAATACAAGCACGGCCTCATAGAAATCAAACTCAAACAACTGACACAAACCCCCAGTATCAATGAAATTGTTGTCTCCACCAACGATGAGAAGATTATTGAATACGTAAACACAATAAAAATCGACAACCTCCATATCGATGAACGCAGGGACGAGCTGTGTTCATCATCAACCTCTACGGATGAATTGATCAATTACGTTCCCGAAATCATAGAACAAGGGATAGTCTTATGGACACATGTCACATCCCCGTTCGCTGATAATGCCTTCTACGACGCAGCCATTAACGCCTACAAACAAAACGAAACTTCACACGATTCCTTGATGAGCGTCACAAAAACTCAGGACTTCCTGTGGAGTAAAGAAGGCCCGATAAACTACGACCGCACTCAAGAAAAATGGCCCAGAACGCAAACACTCGTGCCGTTCTACACAATCAACAACGCCGCCTTCATCGCTCCAATCGAGATTTACAAAGAACAGCAAGACCGCATAGGACAAAGCCCCTACCTGTTTGAAACCGAACAACTCACCGCTTTTGACATAGACTGGCAAGAAGATTTTGACATCGCCGATAAGTTACTATCCTCCGGGGGACTAACATGAACGTTCACCCTCCCTACAACATCTATGAAAAGGTCGAAGCATGCCTCGTTGAAGCCCTGATCCTGCGCAGCAACCTAAGCTTTTGGATCAAAAAACAGCAAGGCCACTACGATTTTCTCCAAAGAAACGCAGAGCTTAAAAACAAACACGCAGGGAAAAGAGCTTTCATCGTCGGCAACGCCCCCTCAATCAATCAACAAGACCTTTCATTATTGAAAAATGAAATCACCTTCATGGTGAATCGCGCCTTTATGCAAGATAACTACCAAAACATACAACCAACATTCCACGTCTTTGTGGACCCAAAACTCACGGATGGAACATGGCCGCTATCCTATATCGACGAAGTCATAGAGAAAAACCCTGATGTGCATCTTTTGCTCAATGCCGAGTGGTATGATCTCACTATGTTTCAACCCTATAAAACAAAAGCAAAAACCACATGGTTAAAAACCAAACCAGTGTCTCTTCTGTTTCCGCAACGTTTTAACCCGGACTTAACAGCAAACGCCTCCAGCCTGTACGTTGTCGAGCAAGCCATAACAGCCGCCATCTATATGGGCATTAAAGAAATATATATAATGGGTGTCGAAGGCAACGGTATAGCCTACACAATTATGGGACAAGACAGCCACGCTTTTGGTAAAGACCCAGACTATGATAACCCTCAAGCCTATGACATCGCAAGATCCATGAATTTCACATCCAGATGGATACGCAGCTGGTATGCTATCGCCAAATACTGCTCACAGAACGATATAAAGCTGATAAACTGTACCGGAAAAGGGATCATGAATATGATGGAGCAAACAAGCTTCAACGCCGTTTTAGACAACAATCATGAAAACAAAACCAACGCCAAAACCAAACATGTTACCTAACAAACCACCTATAACAATCCCCGCCAATGAAACCGAACAGGTGGCTTGCCCTGTTTGCGGCAACAACGCATCTCAAAACTATCTCAACATATCACCATTAGCCCTACGAAAGTGCTATTCTTGCGAAATCGTGTACACAAGCCCCCGCGTTAAAGAAGACCAAATTGGTAAATATTATGGGGCTATACATCACGAACTATACAACATTCCCACAGACGAAAGCCTTCATGATCCTTTCTACAATCGAATAATTGACACAATCCAGGCACTCAACCCACAATCCAAGACATTACTAGACATTGGTGCGGGAGGAGGGCGCTTTGCCCACTGCGCGAAACAAAAAGGGCTGGAGATAACGGTTCAGGACATTTCACAAGAAAACATTGATAACATTCAAAAAAGATATGGCATCAATGGCACAAACGCATGCATAGATAAAATACAGGGCCAAGAACAATATGACTCACTCAGCCTTCTGCACGTTCTGGAACACGTATATGACCCTAAATCATTTCTGAAAACGTGCCGCGAATTGTTAAAGCCCAGCGGTGTCATCGCCGTTTTACTACCAAATCTCTTTTCCATCGATTGCACAGCAAATAGCAAGTTACGATCAAACGTCATAAGCTTTCCTTACCATAACTTTTTCTTCACCCCTGCAACTTTTGAGGACTTAGCAACACAATGCGGCTTCAAAATCGTTGGAACCGAGCACGATTACGCAAGACATATCTCTAGACTTAGAAAAGTCTTAGGTCTAAAAACCACACAGGCAGAAAAGAATAAAATGTTAAAACCTGCCTTTTTCCTATCAGAACAACTTGGCTTTTACCTGCAAAAGTCCTAGGAATGAAGCGCAAAGAAATATAAGAGATATTAAAAACATGAGAATATTCATTTCAGGAATTGCAGGCTTTTTGGGAAGCCACCTCGCAGATAGAATGTTGGAGCTTGGTCACGAAGTCGTAGGCGTAGACACCCTAATAGGGGGATATCTGGACAACGTTCCCGAAGGCGCGGAATTTCACCAAATCGATTGCTCTTACCTGAACTCGATGGTTAAGCACATGAAAGGCTGTGACATCGTCTACCATACAGCCTGCACGGCCTATGAAGGCCTTTCCGTCTTCTCTCCACATCTGGTTGTACAAAATACAAGCCAGATAACCGCAACATTGCTGAGCGCCGCCATCCAAAACAACGTAAAACGCTTCGTACAATGCTCCAGCATGGCCCGTTACGGCGAACAGGAAATCGTCCCGTTCACAGAAGATATGATCTGCAAACCGCAAGATCCCTACGGCATTGCCAAATACGCATCAGAAATGCTGGTCTCAAATTTGTGCGAAACACATGGCGTAGAGCATGTTATAGCAGTCCCTCACAATATTATAGGCCCACGTCAAAAATACGATGACCCGTTCAGAAACGTCGCCAGCATCATGATCAATCTCATGCTGCAAGGCCGCCAGCCCTTCATTTACGGAGACGGCGAGCAAAAACGCTGCTTCTCTTTCATCGAAGACTGTCTGTATTGCCTGGAACGCTTGGCCTTCAATGATAATGTGGTAGGCGAAACCATCAATATTGGGCCGGACGAAGAATTCATTACAATCAATGAGCTGGCAAGAACCATCGCTGACATCCTGAGTTTTGATTTAGACCCGGTCTACATGCCTGGACGCCCCAAAGAAGTAAAACATGCTACGTGTTCATCCGATAAAGCCCGTAAATTGCTGGATTACAAAACCAGCACCACATTGCGCGAAGGCCTAACGGAAATGATCAATTTCATCGAAACAAGAGGCGTAAAGAAATTCCGCTACCACCTTGATATCGAAATTATCAACGACGCCACGCCTAAAACATGGACGAAGAAACTTTTCTAATGACGGGGACAGATCCATTAGTATGCATTATCGTGCTCAATTTTAATGGCAAAAAACACTTGGAGTACTGCTTACCTTCTATCCTCAAAACAGATTACCCAAATTATAAGGTTCTTCTGGTTGATAACGCATCCTCAGACGAATCTTTGGAATATGTCAAAATCAACTTCCCCCAAATTGAAATTGTAGCATCACCTCAAAATCTGGGCTGGGCAGGGGGAAATAATCTAGGCATAAGACACGCAGAAAAATACAATGCCGACATTGTGTGCCTGGCCAATAACGATATCCACGTCCATCCACTCTGGGTTCGCTCTGCCGTCGACGCCCTAATATCTGAAGACGCAATAAAGTTCGCCGGATGCAATGTCTTTGGTGCCGTCAAATCAGAACCTTTTGAAGACTACGAAAAAGCCCGCGACACATTTTCTGAAATTGAATACACACTAACTGATGATTTCATAGACGGCATGGCTCTCTTTGTTAAAACTGAAGTCTTTAAAAATATTGGCGACATAGATGAACGTT
>CAYGNI010000107.1:0-5968 GCA_964351195.1 uncultured Micavibrio sp. | reverse complement strand
ATGTGCTGAAGCCTTTTACACCCAAGGCCTTTTTAACGCAGGTCAGGAAAATTGTAATGCCGGATTTTTACAAGGTTGATGTGCCGGAATAAAACCCGGATTTGTGCATATTCTGTGTTTTCTTTTGTGCGCTGCGGTGCTAGATTTAAGCACTAACATTTTAACTGGCATCTGTTGTAGATTTTTCCATGGCTTCGAGCGAATTTCTCATTACATATTTACCGATTCTGATCTTTATGGTCATCGCGTTCGGACTGTCCGGATTAATGGTTGGCGCTTCGATGCTGATGGGGAAGCAAAACCCTGATCCAGAGAAGCTCTCAGCCTATGAGTGCGGGTTTGATGCCTTTACCGATGCGCGGAATAAATTCGATGTGCGGTTTTATCTTGTGTGTTTGTTGTTCATCATCTTTGATCTGGAAATTGCATTCCTGTTCCCCTGGGCGGTTTCTTTGAAAGAGATCGGTATGGTGGGGTTCTGGTCGATGATGTCATTTTTAGGGATATTAACCGTCGGGTTTATTTATGAATGGAAGAAGGGCGCCCTTGATTGGGAATAGTTAGAATATGGGCCACGATAAGAAAATCATAGAAGCTCCGAATTATGCTCTGCGGACTAATGCTCTGGTGCCGCCTCCAGAAGAGCAGGATGTTGTGCCTGCCGCGATTTCCAAAACGTTGGAGGAAAAAGGGTATTTGCTGACATCCGCCGATAAGCTTTTTGACTGGGCGCGTACGGGATCTTTATGGCCGATGACATTTGGTCTGGCGTGCTGCGCGGTGGAGATGATCCATGCGTATATGTCGCGCTATGATCTTGATCGTTTCGGGATGATCCCACGTCCGTCTCCTCGGCAATCCGATGTGATGATTGTGGCGGGGACTTTGACCAACAAGATGGCGCCTGCTTTGCGTAAGGTTTATGATCAAATGCCCGAGCCGCGCTGGGTTGTGTCCATGGGCTCATGCGCCAATGGCGGGGGGTATTACCATTACTCCTATTCCGTGGTGCGCGGGTGTGATCGCATTGTGCCGGTTGATATCTATGTGCCGGGGTGTCCGCCCACGGCTGAGGCCCTTGTGTATGGCCTGCTTCAGCTTCAAAAGAAAATTCAACGCGAGGACACCCGAATTGCCCGCTGATGCTTTAAAAGATCTGGCCGAATATGTTGAGGAAACGCTGGAGGGCGCTTTTGCCGAGGGCGGTCATGTGTTTGAAAAGAACGAGCTTGTCATGCTGGTTAAGCGCGAAGAGCTCAAGCGCGTTTTGACGTTTTTGCGAGATGATAAAGAATGCCGCTGTCAGCTTTTGGTTGATATCACGGCTGTGGATTACCCGGAGCGGATCGAGGCGCGTTTCGATGTTGTCTATAATCTTTTGTCTCTGCGCCATAATCACCGCATCCGTGTGAAAGTTCAGGCGGGAGAGGATACGCTTGTGCCCTCTGTCGTTGATCTGTTCAGCGCGGCAGGGTGGTTCGAGCGTGAAGTGTGGGATATGTATGGCGTGATGTTTGATGGCAATCCTGATCTGCGCCGCATCCTGACCGATTACGGCTTTGAGGGGCATCCTCAGCGTAAGGACTTCCCGCTGACTGGTTATGTAGAGCTTCGCTATGATGATGAGCTAAAGCGTGTGGTTTATGAGCCTGTGAAACTGACGCAGGATTTCCGAAGCTTTGATTATTTGTCTCCGTGGGAGGGGATTACCGATACGCAGCATGTGCGTGCGGCACAGGCTGCGATGCTGCCCGGTGATGAAAAGGCTACGCAAGAGATGCTGGATAAGCCCGCGCATGCCCCCCCGCATGGTTGGCGCACGACGAAGAAAAAGGCAACGAAATGAGCGAATTAGCCAAAGATATAGATATAGCCGAAGAAACGCAGATCAAGCCGTTTACGATGAATTTCGGGCCGCAGCACCCCGCTGCGCACGGGGTTTTGCGTTTGGTGCTGGAGATGGAAGGCGAGGTTGTCGAACGCGCGGATCCGCATATTGGTTTGCTGCACCGGGGGACGGAAAAGCTGATTGAGTATAAAACATATACGCAGGCTGTGCCGTATTTTGACCGGCTGGATTATGTTGCACCGATGAACCAGGAGCATGCTTTTGCGCTGGCGACCGAGAAGCTTTTGGGGATTACGCCGCCCAAGCGGGCGCAATATATCCGTGTTTTATTTTGTGAGCTAGGCCGTGTTCTCAACCATATCTTGAACATCACCACGTTTGCGCTTGACGTTGGTGCTTTAACCCCCGCGCTTTGGGGGTTTGAAGAGCGCGAAAAGGGTATGGAGTTTTACGAGCGTGTTTGCGGGGCGCGGTTGCACGCCAATTATTTCCGCCCCGGCGGTGTGGCGCGTGATCTGCCTGCCGGCTTAATGGATGATATGCTGGAATGGTGCGAGGAGTTGCCGAAATTTCTCGCTGATCTTGAGAGCCTTTTGACCGATAACCGGATTTTCAAGCAGCGCACGGTTGATATCGGTAGCGTCACCAAAGACGAGGCTTTTGATTGGGGCTTTAGCGGGCCGATGCTGCGGGGCTCAGGAGTGGCGTGGGATTTGCGCAAGTCTCAGCCTTATGATTCTTACGAAGAGTTTGATTTTGACATTCCTGTCGGCAAGACGGGGGATTGTTATGCGCGCTATCTGGTGCGGATGGCCGAGATGTATGAAAGTTTGAAGATTATGAAACAGGCCATTGATAAAATTGAAAAAACAGATGGTCCTGTGAAGGTCAATGATTACAAGATTTCGCCGCCGCCGCGCGCTGAGATGAAATCCTCTATGGAGGCGATGATCCATCATTTTAAGCTGTATACCGAAGGGTATCATGTGCCGGCGGGCGAAACCTATACGGCCGTGGAAGCGCCCAAGGGGGAGTTTGGCGTTTATCTGGTGAGTGACGGGACGAACAAGCCGTATCGTTGCCGCATTCGGGCTCCGGGTTTTGCGCATTTACAGGCCCTTGATTTTATGAGCCGTGGGCATCAGCTCGCCGATACTGTGTCGATTATTGGCTCGCTTGATATTGTTTTTGGTGAGATTGACAGATAAATGAAAAAACGATTTGAACTCAACGCAGATTATCAGCCCGATAGCTTTGAATTTACCAAGGCCAATCAGAAACTGGTGAAGGATTTTATTGCCTTGTATCCCAAGGGGCGGCAGCAATCGGCGGTGATGCCTTTGCTCGATTTGGCGCAGCGTCAGGTTGCGGAAGAGGGGGCGAAGGCCAATCCGGTTTATGGGGGCTGGATTCCGCGCGCCGCGATGGACCATATTGCCGAATTGCTGGGGATGGCACCGATCAAGGTTTATGAGGTTGCGACGTTTTATTCGATGTATAATACCGCGCCTGTTGGCAAGTATCTTATTCAGATATGCGGAACGACGCCGTGCTGGCTGTGTGGGTCGGATGACATTATCAAAACTTGTACAACGCATTTAGGCATTGGCATGAACGAGACGACTGCGGACGGGATGTTTACGCTGGTTGAGGTTGAATGCCTTGGCGCGTGTGTGAATGCCCCGATGGTGCAGATCAATGATGATTACTACGAAGACCTTACGCCGCAAACGATGAGTGAGATTTTGAATTATCTTGCGCAAGATATGAAGCCTAAAATCGGTTCGCAAAAGGGGCGTAAGGCGTCTATGGCTTTGTCCGGCCCGACGACATTGCAAGACCACGCGAAGAAGGTAGGGGTGGTTTAAATGCTCACTGACGAAGACAGAATATTTACCAATATCTATGGCTGGGAAGGCGCGGATTTGAAATCTGCGCAAAAGCGTGGCGATTGGGATAAAACCAAAAACATCCTGAAAAAAGGGCGCGAGTGGATTATTGATGAAATGAAAGCTTCGGGCCTGCGCGGGCGCGGCGGTGCGGGCTTTCCTACCGGAATGAAATGGTCATTTATGCCCAAGGAATCCCCCGATGGACGGCCGCATTATTTGGTGGTGAATGCAGATGAATCAGAACCCGGGACATGTAAAGACCGCGATATCCTTCGTCATGAGCCGCATAAGCTTATTGAAGGGTGTTTGATTGCGGGTTTTGCGATGGGCGCCCATGCGGCTTATATCTATATTCGCGGTGAGTTTTTCAATGAAGGGTCTGCCGTTATTCAGGCGATCGAAGAAGCCTATGATAAAGGCTTGCTTGGAAAGAATGCTGCCGGGTCCGGGTGGGATTTTGATGTTATCTTACACCGTGGGGCAGGGGCGTATATTTGCGGTGAGGAAACCGCGCTGATTGAAAGCTTGGAGGGCAAGAAAGGCCAGCCGCGCAACAAGCCTCCGTTTCCGGCGATGGCGGGATTATATTCGTGCCCGACGACGGTTAATAACGTAGAGACGATTGCCGTTGCCCCGACGATTTTGCGCCGGGGGGCGGGGTGGTTTTCCGACCTTGGTTTGAATGAAAAGAACGCCGGGACCAAGTTGTTTTGTATTTCGGGCCATGTGAACCAGCCTTGTAATGTTGAAGAAGAGATGGGTATTCCGCTTAAGGATCTTATCGAGAAGCATTGCGGCGGGGTGCGCGGGGGATGGAAAAACCTGAAGGCTGTTATTCCCGGCGGATCATCAACGCCTGTCCTGCCCAAAGATGTATGCGAGAGTGTGCATATGGATTTTGATTCCCTGAAAGAGGCGGGATCGGGCCTTGGGACTGCGGGGGTGATTGTTATGGATCAAAGCACCGATATTGTTTATGCGATTGCGCGGCTTTCGCAATTTTACATGCATGAAAGCTGCGGGCAATGTACGCCGTGCCGCGAAGGGGCCGGGTGGCTGTGGCGTGTGATGATGCGTATGGTGCAGGGGAATGCGAGCGTTGAGGAAATCGACATGCTCTATGAAGTGACCAAAGAGATCGAAGGGCATACGATTTGCGCGCTGGGCGATGCTGCTGCGTGGCCGGTGCAAGGGCTGATCCGCCATTTCCGTGACGAGATGGAACACCGGATTTTGGAATACCGCAAATCTGCGGCCTCTGCGGCTTAGACGTCAAGATTTTTGACGTATGGTTCCTTTTTTGGAGCGAAGTCTAAGATTTCATTTGCTTTTGGTAAATGTTCTGCCTGATCTTTTTCGAGAAATCCTGCCATGAGTCTTTTTGCAAATCTGATCCCTTGCTCTTGATTGTAGTCTTTTCCAACCAATTCTTCTAATTTTTGTATTTTTTGGGCGATTCTGAATAGTGTTTGAGCGCCTTGTTCATTATTGGGCGTATGTTGTTTTGCAACTATCAGGCAGCCTAAAGCCTGTTCTCTGAGTGCGTCTCTATCTTTCATTCTAGATCCTGTGTTTGCCCATTTTTGATAAAAATCGGCTAACAGCTCAAGTATCGCGCCTGGTCTTTTATTTCTTTTTATGAGAAATGCTGTTGCAAGATCCTCGGCGTCATGAAAATTATCAACGTCTTTTGTTGCAAAAGCTATTTCCATTTTTGATCTGATGAGTAACGATCTTGCTTCATCGGAATTGGATAATCGTACCAGTTTACAAAATGCTGTGTATGCTCCTTCAAAATCTCTTAGCGCGTATAATGCTTTCGCATATGCCGCATGTATCTTGGGATTTTCAGGGAAACGTCTTATGCCTTCAGCCGTTAAATTACGGATGGCTTCCTGGTTTTTTCGTTTTTCATGCGATAGTTTGGTACCTCTTGTTTCCACAGGTATTGCGCGGAGTGCGTTTGCAAGAGTTATATAGTCTTGTTCCAGATTTTGAGTTGATGTGAAAGGTCGCCCGTATGTTAGCCGATAGCGCTCACGGGCCTGTACAAATACGGGTGTGTGTTCAGCGGCAGTGTGGAAATCGTCTGTTGGCACTAAGAAATACCTTATTTACGCAGTTTGTTTTTGCTATTTGCAGTTTTTAGAATTTTCTTTTAAATATGTCAATCTGAATCTATTCTTTAGCATTTAAAGTTTATTATCAGCTGCGGGCTTAAGCGCTT
>CAYGNI010000106.1:0-5982 GCA_964351195.1 uncultured Micavibrio sp. | reverse complement strand
GATGTGAAGAAATATCGCTGGCTGCGCGAGCTTTTGGAGATTTTAGAGCAAGAGCAAAGGCCTGAAGATTTTTGGGAGAATACGAAGCTTGAGTTGTTTCAAGATCAGGTTTTTGCGTTCACGCCCAAGGGCGATTTGATCGAGTTGCCGTCGGGGGCGACACCGATCGATTTTGCCTATGCTATTCACTCGGATATCGGGGATCGCTGTGTGGGGGCGAAGATTAACGGGCGTATTGCGCCGCTAAACACTAAGCTCCATAACGGTGATCAGGTTGAGGTGATTACCGCGAAGACACAGCAGCCCTCGCCTACCTGGGAGCGGTTTGTGGTGACGGGTAAGGCTCGCAGCCATATTCGCAAATTCATTCGTAACCAGCAGCGCGGGGAATATGTGACGCTGGGTAAGGCGATGCTGCAAAAGATTTTCCGCCAGGAAGGGTATGATTTCACCGAAAAAGCGGTGAACGGCGTTTTGAAAGAGCTGAAAGCCGATGAGAATGATGATGTTTATGCGCGCATTGGATCGGGACTGTTGGTGGCGCGTGAGGTCTTCAAAGCGATCTTCCCGGCGCATAAAACGGAGATTGCCAAGCGGCCGTCTGCGGATATGGACAGCGCCGTTATGGTGCGCCCGGGCGGTGACCGCGATACGCCGATGCCGATCCGAGGGCTTATTCCGGGTATGGCAGTACATATGGCGCGGTGTTGTCACCCGCTGCCTGGGGACCGGATTGTCGGAATTGTGACGACGGGTAAGGGCGTGACCATTCATACGATTGATTGTGACACTCTGGAAACCTTTGCCGATACGCCGGAGCGGTGGCTCGATGTATCATGGGGTGAAGGACCAGATTCACCGGAATCGCATGTGGGCCGCGTGAATATCATTATTCAGAACGAGCCCGGCGCGCTGGGGACGCTCTCGACCGTGATTGGGGCGAATGGTGGGAATATCACCAATTTGAAAATCACGTCACGTTCCACGGATTTTTGGGAGATCCTGATCGATATTTACGTGAATGACACCAAGCATCTGAACAATATCATTGCCGCGCTGCGCGCGACGCCGACGATTGCGAATGTTGAGCGGGCAAGGGGGCGTTAGTCTAGGCAGGGTATTTGAGGAGGGATTCAAAGGGGGCGGTGAGTTTTTGTGCGCCATTTAAGCCTTCAAGCTCAATAATCGTGATATTGGCGACAACGTTGGCGCCCGCTTCAGCAATAAGGCTTTCCGCCGCGCTCATGGTGCCGCCGGTGGCGAGGAGGTCATCGACCAGCACGACATTTGTGCCGGGCGGTACCAGATCGGGCTGGATTTCAATTGTATCCGATCCATATTCAAGATCGTAAGAATAAGACAGGATTTGCCCGGGGAGTTTGCCAGCCTTACGGACCATGCCGAAACCGCAACCCAGTTCAAGCGCCAGAGGCGCGGCGACCAAAAAGCCGCGTGATTCAATGCCCATGAGCATATCGGGTTGGTAGGATTCCACTTTGTCTTTGAGCTGCGCAATCGTTTCACGCCAAGCGGCGGGATTGGCCAGTAGGGTCGCGATGTCGTAAAAATTGATCCCCGGCTTGGGAAAATCCTTAATGATGCGAATGTGGTCTTGAATATTCATGCGATTAGCTTAACGTCATATTACGAACGCGAACAAGAAAATATCACGGAAATGTTTAAACGGCGGAAACCATTATCAGTTCTTCAGCATGCCAAAGAAATGTTTTGGCCGACGATGGGGTGGGTACGCGCGGCAAAATACATTAAATACCGCGTTATCAGGCTTTCGGATAGTAATCATAAAATTGCATACGGACTTGCGCTGGGTACGGCGATTTCCTTTACACCGCTTGTTGGCACCCATTTTATACAGGTTGGGGTTTTGGCGTATTTGCTGCGGGCGAATTTGATTGCAGCGTTGATTGGAACGTTTGCGGGTAATCCGTGGACCTTTCCTTTTATGTGGTGGGCGGCGATCAGTTTTGGATCATATCTTTTTGGCTTGTTTGGTTTGCCGTCTTCCACGGCCCTGCCCGAGCATATTAATTTAACTGTTATATGGGAGCTTATAAAACACGAGCCGTTGCGTATTTTTATGCCGTGGGCCGTGGGTGGCTATCTGCTCGGCATTTTAACAATTCCAATTACTTATCCGATTTACTTTAACATTGTTAAAGGCGCGAAGATTGCGCGGCATAAAGCGCGTCTACGTCGTATGCAGAAAAAGATGCATAAGACGGCGAAAGAAATTACGGGGCAGCGCGCATGATTATCGGGGTCGGATCGGATTTGATTGATATACGCCGCGTGGAAAAAGTGATGTCGCGTTATGAGACACGGTTTATTGAGAGAGCTTTTACACAGACAGAAAAAGAAAAAGCAGAGCGTCGCAGGCCAGGCGGTACGCATATAGCGACCTATGCGAAGCGATTTGCGGCGAAGGAAGCGTGTTCGAAAGCTCTTGGCACCGGATTTAACCAAGGCGTTTATATGCGTGATATTGGCGTTGTGAATGCGCCTTCAGGCGCGCCAACATTGAAGCTGACAAATGGTGCTTTAGAGCGTTTGAAGGTTTTGACCCCGGCAGGACACGAGGCGGTTATACACCTGACGCTCACCGATGAGCCGCCTTTGGCGAAAGCGATGGTTATTATAGAGGCGCTACCAAATGCCTAAAACTGCTGGTCATCGCCAATCTGATACTGTAAAAGCGCATATATGAATACAGAAGAAACCAAAACCAAAAATGAAGAGGCGGCCGTTGAGGTTGTTAAGGACCCGCCTTTGAATGCGAAGGAAGAGCTGGGCGAGTTTTTTAAAACCGCGATGATTGCTATTTTTCTAGCTTTGGTTATTCGCACGTTCTTTTTTGAGCCGTTTAATATTCCCTCTGGTTCTATGAAGCCGACATTGGAGATTGGTGATTATCTATTTGTGCAAAAGCCCGCCTATGGTTATAGCCGCTATTCCTTCCCGTTTGGGCTTGCGCCGCTTGAAGGGCGCGTTTGGGACAAAGAGCCCGCGCGCGGGGATGTGATTGTTTTCAAGCTACCGTCGAACAACCGGGTTGATTACATTAAGCGGTTGATCGGGTTGCCGGGGGAGACCATTCAGGTGCGTCAGGGGCAGCTTTATATCAATGGTGAATTGATTGAGCGCGAGGCTGTGGGCCTTAAGAAGGTTGATGATCCTTATCGCGGCGATGTCGTGATGCATGAATATATCCAGACTTTGCCCAACGGCACGATGTTCACGATTTATGAAGAGAGCGATGAGGAGCCGCTGGATAACACGCCGCCTTATACCGTGCCAGAGGGGCATTATTTCTTTATGGGTGATAACCGTGACAATTCTCAGGATAGCCGGGTGAGCAAGTCTGTCGGATTTGTGCCGTATGAGAACCTTGTCGGGCGTGCGGATTTCATTTTCTTTTCAACCAACGGGTTTGCGCATTTGTTCGAGGTTTGGAAATGGCCATGGACCATTCGATATGGTCGCATTTTCATGGATATTGATCCGGTCCGCTCTGCGCCAATCGGCAATGCGAGCTAGGGCCCAGTTATGGTGATGAGCGATCTCGAAGAACAAATCGGATATCGTTTCAAAGACCAAGCGCTTTTGAAGACTGCCCTTACACATTCGAGCACGGGGGCGAAAGCCAATTATGAGCGGCTCGAATTTTTGGGCGACCGCGTGTTGGGGCTGGTTGTGGCGGAAACGCTGTATCAAAAATTTCCGAATGAACCCGAGGGGCATTTGGCCAAGCGGCTGGCGGCGCTGGTGCAGGGGCGTTTTCTGGCAGAGATTTCGCGTGAGATGCAGCTGGGGCAATATATTGAATTTTCCGACGCGGAGAAAAGCGCGGGCGGCGATGAGAATGACAATATTTTGGCGGATGTGTTTGAATCGCTCATCGGTGCACTGTATCTGGATAGTGATTATAAGACCTGCCGCGATTTGATCACGCGGCTGTGGGATGACCGGTTTGATACGATGAAGACACCGCCGCAGCACCCTAAAACTGCCGTGCAGGAATGGGCGCAATCGAAGAATTTGCCGTTGCCGAAATATAAGATTGTCGATCAAAGCGGGCCGGATCATGCGCCGATTTTTGATGTTGAGCTCTGCGTCGATGGATACGCGCCGGTGAAGGCGCAGGCGACATCCCGACAGGAGGCTGAGAAGCTTGCGGCTGCAGCTTTTCTGGAAACGCTGTAGATGGGCGAAACGGATTCAATACGGTGCGGATTTATTGCGGTGATCGGGTTGCCGAATGCGGGGAAGTCAACACTGATCAATACGCTGGTCGGGCAAAAAGTTTCCATTACATCGAAAAAGGCGCAGACAACGCGCTGCCGCGTTTTGGGGATTGCTTTGCATGGCGATGCGCAGATGGTTTTCATCGATACGCCCGGCGTTTTTGATGCGCAAGGCAAAATGGAGCGTGCGATGGTAGGCGCGGCGTATGAAGCGCTGGAGGAGAGCGATTGTATTGTACATCTCGTCGATGCCTCGCAGAAAAATGCGCTGGGGCGGGCGAAGATTATTCAAGATAAGTTACCCAAAGACGGGCGGGTGTTTCTGGCGCTCAATAAAATCGATACAGTTAAGAAGCCGGATTTACTGGCGACCTCACAGAGCTTTAATGAGAGTTTTGATTATAAGGCGACGTTTATGATTTCAGCGCTGAAGGATCAGGGGCTCGAAACGACTTTAAGAACCTTGAGCGATGCTTTGCCCGAAAGCCCATGGTTGTTCGATGAAGATGAAGTCACCGACATGCCGATGCGGATGATGGCCGCCGAAATTACGCGGGAGAAAATTTTTCACCAGTTGCATGATGAGCTGCCCTACTCCGCCCTTGTTCAGACCGAGGAATGGGAAGAGTTTGATAACGGGGATGTGAAAATTTCACAGGTTATTTTTATTCAACGCGACAGCCAAAAAGCTATTGTTCTGGGCAAAGGCGGAAGCCGGATTAAACAGCTTGGGCAGCAATCGCGCACGGAGCTGGAGGATTTATTGGGCCGCAAGGTTCATTTAAAACTTTTTGTGAATGTCATGGAAAATTGCACAGATCGTCCGGAAAGTATGGAAATTATGTGGATTGGACATCAAAGCACAAAAAAATAAATTGCTTATGTGGATAACGATTCGTTTTTATTGCACTGCATCTTGGCAGAAGGCCCCAAACACTGTTAGAGTGCAGGTCTTAGCTGATTAAAAAATTTAGTTTCATATGCAGGTTGCGTATAACCTGCTTTAATTTTTGTGGGAGAAAATGAATGAGTTGGACTGATGATCGCGTGGCGCTGTTGAAGAAGCTTTGGGGCGAAGGTAAAACAGCGGCCGAAATCGCAAAAGAGCTTGGCGGGGTGACCCGTAATGCTGTGATTGGAAAGGCGCATCGTTTAAAACTTTCTAACCGCGTTTCTCCCATTCAACAAAACAAAAAACCCGCGGCGCCAAAGCCGCAAGTTCAGGCTCCCACGCGCGCCCAACAAAAACAGATTTTACGCGAGACGGAACAGGACAACCGCGAGCGCATTCCTTTGACTGATCTTAAACCCGGTGCATGTCGCTGGCCAATCGGCGACCCACGTGAGAAGAATTTTGGCTTTTGCGGATGTAAAGCGATTAGCGGTCTGCCCTATTGTCTTGAGCATGCGCAAGTGGCGTATCAGCCGGCAACGCGAAACCGCATCATGAAGGATCAAGCTCTGGAAGAGCAGGTCACGGCGGCAGAGGTTGTGGCGGCGAAGAAGGCTGTGAGCCGTTAATTTCGCAGGTTCTATGATTTTGGAAGGCACCCGGCACACCTTGTTTGGGTGCTTTTTATTTGGCTTTAGGGGCCGGTTTGGCGTATTTTGAAAGGGTAGGCTTGCCATTTTCGCTGATACACAGTAGAAATATGCGGCTCTTGTAGGGGTATAGCTCAGTTGGTAGAGCGACGGTCTCCAAAACCGTAGGTCGCGGGTT
>CAYGNI010000105.1:0-6030 GCA_964351195.1 uncultured Micavibrio sp. | reverse complement strand
CAATATCGCATCAGAGAGGCACGACACGTCGCACAGCCCGCTATAAATGCACTTCGTCATATCGATATCGTAACTCGTGGTACGACGTGAACCATCTTCGCGCGGCTCCGCCTCAATCGTAATCGCGAGCGCGGGACAAATCGCCTCACACAGCTTACAGGCAATGCAGCGCTCTTCACCGTTGGGATAACGGCGCAGCGCATGCTCCCCGCGGAAACGCGGGCTAATCGGCCCCTTTTCATACGGATAGTTGATCGTGACCTTGGGCACAAAGAACATATATTTCAATGTCAAAGCCATACCCTTCACAATCTCAACCAATAAAAACGAGCGCGCTAAACCGTCCATCATCTAAAACCCATGCCATTCTTTAAATGTTAATTCTCTGCGGCCTTTACCAAGATCATCAGCAAGCTGTCCCGCCAACTTAAAAACCCGCCAACCCAAGAACACCGCCGGTATAAACAGCGCCAGTATTGGCCCGACAAAAACCATAAACGCCTCGTTCATTTGCTCTACGCTGTAACTCTTCTCCAAAGCTTCATTATACGGTACAGATGCTAAAAGCTGGTATGTGAACAAAACCGCCACGTTCAAAAACAGAAGCGCATTACAAAACCTGATTTTCTTTTTCAAATCATCCATTTTCTATCAACCCGGCAACGCATCAAACCCGATTAAGAGTCCTGCTGTCAGAATAACCCAAAACAGTGTCAGCGGCAAAAACACCTTCCAGCCCAAACGCATCAACTGGTCGTAGCGGAAGCGCGGAAGTGTCGCGCGCGCCCATACAAAGAAGAACATAATCATCAAAGTCTTCGCAGCAAACCAGAGTATCCCCGGAACAAAATCCAAAAACGCCATCCCGAACGGCGGCAACCATCCACCTAAGAACAAAATTGTTGTCATCGCCGACATCAAAATCATCGCACTATATTCCCCAAGGAAAAACAGCGCAAAGGTCATCGCCGAATACTCAACCATAAACCCGCCGGTAATCTCCGATTCTCCTTCAGGAAGGTCAAACGGCGCGCGGTTGGTCTCCGCCAAAATAGAAATAAGGAATACAATAAACATCGGGAACAGTAAAAGCTGCATCCACACCGGGCGCGGCGCTTCAACAATACCCTGCAGGTTCTGTGTCCCCGTGCACAAGAGCACGCACACAATAATAAGGCCCATAGAGACTTCATAGGACACCATCTGCGAGGCAGAGCGCAAGCCACCCAAAAACGCATATCGTGAATTCGACGCCCACCCGGCCATAATCACGCCATACACCATCATAGAAGACACAGCGAAGAGATAGAGGATTCCGACATTGATATTCGCAATCACCCAGCCCTTATCAAACGGAATCACAGCCCAGGCCATAAGCGAGAGAGCAAACAGCAACATCGGCGCAATCACAAACACAGGACCATTGGCCTGCGAAGGTATAATTGTCTCCTTGGAAAACAGCTTAAGCCCGTCAGCGATAGGCTGTAGCAAACCAAACGGCCCAACGGTCATAGGCCCCTGCCGGCGCTGCATCGCGCCCATCACCTTGCGCTCGCCATAGGTATAATACGCCACCGCAATCAACACCCCAACGATCACAGCCAGAATAGCCGCCACCGTCAAAATCGTCCAATCAACACCATATATACCTGTTATTTCGATCATTTACGCAGCCTCATCCTTATCTTCCAAGAACTGCGCAATATTCGGCTTAAAGTAATTCGGCCCCTTCAGGATCTTGCCATCCTCAGGACGTACAATCGGCTTACCATCTTCGCCCAGCTTGGACATGTTGGAACGCTGCACCTCTTCAAAGGCCGCTGTTTTCAAATTGTGCAAACCAAATGACAGATATGCCCCATCCAAAACATATTGAATATCAGTGAGCGCATCCAAAACCTCAACAAGATCCCCGGCCTCCAAAGCCTCCTTCAATTCCTCAACCTCTTCGAACAATAAATTAATCCGCAAAGCGTTGGTTTTTGTATCGGAAATATCCGGCGCATTTTTAACAGGAAGCCCGTATGTTTCGTGAAAAATCTTAACCTGCTCTAACGTTGTCTTGCTCATTACTCAGCCGCCTCCAACAATGATTCATCCTGTGTTTTAAATTCTTCCGTGCACGCGCGCATCGTCGCAGACGCCCGGCAAATCGCATTGGTGAGATAATAATGTGAAATCGGATTGGCAAATGGCGTGCCGTCAACCTTACCCTTCGCACCAAAAGCACCCCACGGCGCAGGCATAATTTCATCAACATTTTCAAGCATTTTAAATTCATCATTAAGACGCGCCCGTAAGTCCATTTGCGTGTCATACGGCAAAACTTGACCCAGATGCGCCGACAACGCGCGTAGAATTTTCCAGTCTTCTTTCGCATCGCCCGGCGGAAAAACAGCACGGCGTGCCATTTGGACCCGCCCTTCCGTATTCACGTAAATGCCATCTTTTTCGGTATAAGCGGCCCCCGGCAACACAACATCCGCGCGCGCCGCACCTTGATCCCCATGATGCCCCTGATAAATCACAAAGGTCTTCCAACCGATGTGAGATCGCGCGTCAAATTCATCCGCGCCCAAAAGATAGACAGCCTTAATCGAACCGTCACGCGTACCATCCAAAATTCCTTTGAAATCGCGCCCGCCCTTTTGAGGAACAAACCCGGCATCCAGCGCGCCCACGCGGCTCGCAGCACGGTGAAGAACATTAAACCCGTTCCAGCCATCTTTAACAATCCCAAGCTCTTCAGCCAGCTTATAAAGCTCGTGATGGAGAGCCTCTCCGTCTTCGCGCTCAAATACACCTGAGCCGATAATCCACATCGGTCGCTCGGACTTCGTTTTACCCTTATGGTCCTTGACCATTTTCTGCATGGCTTTGATATCGGTGCCGATATGCGCGTATTCATAAGAAAGATCGACAGCCTCACCAACAACACCGACAGGCACACGGCGCTCAAACACAGCCTTACGAATACGGGCATTCACGATGCTGGCCTCATGGCGCGGATTAGACCCGATAATCAAAATCGCATCTGCTTGATCAATACCCGCAATGTTGGAATTAAAAATATAACCTGCGCGGTTAGACACATCAAAGCGCGAACCATCTGTACGGCAATCCATATGCGGAGAGCCAAGCCCGCCCAGCAAATCCTTCAGCGCCACAATCGATTCAAGATCAGCCAAATCCCCGACAAACCCGGCAATCTCCTCACCTTTCAGCTTTTTCAGCTTCGTCGCAATATACGCAAAAGCCTCATCCCAGCTCGCTTCTTTCAGCTTATTGCTGGCCTCATCGCGCACATAAGGATGATCCAGACGCTGCGCATTCAAACCGTCATAGGCAAAACGCGTACGATCAGAAATCCATTCTTCATTCACATCTTCATTCAAACGCGGCAACACGCGCATGACTTCTCGCCCGCGCGCATCCACGCGGATATTCGATCCCACCGCATCATGCACATCAATGGTTTCTGTCTTACGAAGCTCCCAAGGCCGCGCCTTAAACGCATAAGGCTTGTTTGTCAGCGCGCCGACAGGACAGATATCAATCAAATTCCCGGAGAGCTCGGTCTTCACAAGCTCATCCACAAATGTCCCAATCTCCGCATCTTCCCCGCGGTTCATCTGCCCCAGCACAGGCGTCCCCGCCACTTCTTCGGCAAACCGTACACAGCGCGTACAGTTAATGCAGCGTGTCATCACGGTCTTGATAAGAGGGCCAAGCTCCTTGTCCGCCACCGCGCGTTTATTCTCATGAAAGCGTGAACGGTCAAAGCCGTAACCCATCGCCTGATCCTGCAAATCACACTCCCCGCCCTGGTCACAAATCGGACAATCCAGCGGATGATTGATCAGCAACATCTCCATCACGCCCTTACGCGCCTTTTTCACCATCGGGGAATCGGTTTTCACCACCATCCCTTCGCCGCACGCCATCGCGCAGGATGCAACGGGCTTTGGCGGCCCGCCTTCAACTTCAACAAGACACATCCGGCAATTCGCCGGCACACTAAGCTTATCATGATAACAAAACCGCGGTATCTCAACGCCCAGCTGCTCCGCCGCCTGCAAGATGCTCATCCCGCGCTCGACTTCGATTTCCTGATCGTTGATGGTAAGTTTAACTGTGGCCATTGTGATTATCTCGTTGAAGGATATGAATTCCCTTATTGAACTCGTGGGCTGTTTAATGTTTAATCTGCCCGAAAGCCAAGATCAACAGTTAAGTACACTATATGACCACACGGATTGAAGTTCTAGCCCATAAAGACGACGGTCGGGCAAAAACACTGGAAAAAGCTCTTAAAAGCAAAGGCAAAACCGCGAGCGTACGCGTCGCCGATGTTTACACAAGCGAACACCCGGATGCGCAGAACGAAAACTTCAAACAAAGCCTAGCCAATCCCGTTACACAGAAAATCGACGCCCTGCCCCAGGATTTCGACTGGGCATTGGAAATCGGCTTCCTGCCAGGGGTGACAGACAATATCGGCCACACCACGGCCGAGCTTTTGGAACTGGCCGGAGCGCAAAATGACAATGACTGCTACTCATCACGCCTGTACTTAATAAAAGGTGACTTTAAAAAAGCCGACATTGAAGAGATCGCAAACGATCTCTCCAACCCCCTCATCCAACGCGCCAGCATTAAATCCATCGATGAATTTAAATCCGATGGCGGCATGGATGCGATCATCCCCCATGTCACATTAAACACAGCCGGCAACACCGCCGCAGACGCCGTGGACCTCAATGACCTGACCGATGATGAACTGATGGAGATCAGCCAAAAGGGAATCAAAGATCGCGGCCCCCTTGGCCTGCCTCTTATTTATATGAAGGCGATCCAAAACGAATATGACGGTAAAACCATCACCGACATAGAGCTTGAAACCATCGCCCAGACATGGTCGGAGCATTGCAAACACACCATCTTCGCCTCGCCCATCGATGACGTGGCCGAAGGGCTCTATAAAGGCTACATCAAACGTGCAACGAAAGAGATTCGCGCCGCCAAGGGCGAAAACGACATCTGCGTCTCCGTGTTCTCCGACAACGCAGGCGGCATCATTTTCGATGACGAATACCTCATCACCGACAAAGTCGAAACGCACAATTCCCCGTCCGCCCTTGATCCGTTCGGCGGTGCGATCACGGGAATTGTTGGCGTAAACCGCGATTGCATTGGCTTTGGCCAAGGCGCAAAACCCGTCATCAACCGCTATGGCTTTTGCCTCGCCGATCCGCGAACATCGCCCGAATTCTATCGCGATCAAAAATGCACTATATCCGTGCTTTCCCCCGAAACAATTATGAAAGGCGTAATCGAAGGCGTCGAGGCTGGCGGAAACCAATCGGGTATCCCAACCCCGCAGGGTTTCGTCACATTTGATGACCGCTTTGTTGGCAAGCCTCTGGTCTTCGTCGGCACAATCGGGCTTATTCCGCGCACGATCAACGGCAAACCGGGCCATGAGAAAAAAGCGCAGCCCGGCGACAAAATCGTCATCGCAGGTGGCCGCGTCGGGCGCGATGGCATCCACGGCGCAACATTCTCTTCCGTGGCGTTGGACGAAGGCTCCCCCGCCACCGCCGTTCAGATCGGCGATCCGATCACCCAAAAGAAAATGTCCGACGCCATTATCAAGGAAATCCGCGATAAAGGCTGGTATTCCGCCATCACCGATAACGGCGCAGGAGGCATGAGCTCCTCCATCGGCGAAATGGCCGAACAATCCGGCGGTTTCCATGTCGAACTGGAACGCGTCCCGCTGAAATACCCCGGTATGGCGCCATGGGAAATCTGGATCAGCGAATCGCAGGAACGCATGACCATGGCCGTTCCACCCGAAAACGTCGATAAGCTCATCGCACATTTCGCCAAGCGCGGCGTCGAAGCCACTGTCGTGGGGACATATACCGATAACGGCCAGGCACACATCACATGGCACGGCGAAACCATCATGGATATGAGCATGGATTTCCTCCATGACGGCAATCCCGAAACCCCGCTCAAAACCAC
>CAYGNI010000104.1:0-6124 GCA_964351195.1 uncultured Micavibrio sp. | reverse complement strand
TCCATGATCCGATTTGCGGCGGGCGGGCCGAGATTTCCGGCAGCTTTACCGTGCAAGAGGTGAACGATCTTTCGATCCTTTTGCGGGCGGGGGCTTTGCCTGCGCCGATGAAGGTTGTGGAAGAGCGCACGGTTGGTCCTTCATTGGGGGCGGATTCGATAGAGGCCGGTAAGATAGCGGCGCTGATTGGTTTGGCTTTTGTGCTTGTGTTTATGGTTTTGAGCTATGGGACATTTGGGATTATGGCGGATGTGGCATTGGCCGTGAATGTGGCTTTGTTGTTTGCGTTGCTTTCGGGATTGCAGGCGACGTTGACGCTGCCGGGGATTGCGGGGATTGTCCTGACCATCGGTATGGCGGTGGATGCAAATGTTTTGATTTTTGAGCGTATCCGTGAGGAGCTTAAAGGTGGGCGTTCGCCGATTTCGGCGATTGATGCGGGGTATAGCCGCGCGATGAGCACAATTATCGACTCGAATTTGACGACGTTGATTGCTGCGTTGATTTTGTTTTCCTTCGGCACGGGGCCGATTAAGGGCTTTGCGGTGACGCTGGGGGTCGGGATTGTGACGTCGTTCTTTACGGCAATTATGGTGACGCGGTTGATGGTTGTTGTCTGGCTTCGGAAGACTAAGCCTAGCAGTGTGCCGGTATAAGGGAGTAGGGATATGAAGGGTATTCAGTTTGTTAAGGATGATATCAATCTGGGCTTTATTAAGTTCCGGTTTGCGGCGTATGTGGTTTCTGCGATTTTGATTGTGGGGTCTGTGTTTTTGATCGCGACGAAAGGTCTGAATTTCGGGATTGATTTTACCGGCGGGACGGTGATTGAAATTCGTACGCCTGAGGTGCCGAATTTGGGCGAGCTTCGCAGTGAGTTGAACGCGCTGGGGCTGGGGGCGATTTCTATTCAGGAATTTGGTGAGCCGGATGATTTGTTGATCCGGTTGCCGCAACAACAAAAGTTTGATGATGACGGCGAAGCACAAAAGGCTGCGATTGAGGCTGTGCGCGGGGCGTTAGATGCGAAGTATGGCGATGGGGTGGATTATCGCCGGGTTGAATTTGTCGGGCCGCAGGTTGGTGCGGAGCTAAAGCGGCAGGGCGCGTTGGCGGTTTTGTTCTCGATGATCGGGATCTTGGCCTATGTGTGGTTTCGATTTGAGTGGCAGTTTGGTGTCGCGGCTCTGATTGCGTTGGCGCATGATGCGATTGCGACGATCGGTTTATTTGCGTTGACGGGGATGGAATTTGATCTTTCGACCGTGGCGGCGGTGTTGATGATTGCGGGGTATTCGATTAATGACACAGTTGTTGTGTTTGACCGTATTCGTGAGAATTTGCGTAAATATAAGAAGATGCCGATTGCAGAGTTGTTTAACCTTTCGATTAATCAGATGTTGGCGCGAACGTTGATGACCTCTTTGACGACGCTTTTGGCGTTGATTGCACTGTTTGTGTTCGGTGGTCCGGTGATTCAGGGGTTTGTTGATGCGTTGATTTTCGGGATTGTTGTGGGGACGTATTCTTCGATTTTCGTCGCGGCGCCGGTTTTGATGCTTTTGAATATTAAGCGCGGCGCAGAAGGCGAAGAGGCCGCAACGGTGCAGCAGGAGGCTTAAGGGCATGGATGTTACGCCTTTAATCAAAGAGAATGCGCAGGTTATTCAAAGCTATAGAGGCGGGCAATTTCGTGTGAGCGGGGTTGTTTATGACGGGGCGGTGATTGTGACGCCTTCGTCTACGGTGGATTGGGCGTTTCAGGGCGAGGATATCAGCGATTTAAGCGAAGATGATTTTGCGCCGTTGATTGCGCAGGTGCAGGAGATTGATGTGGTGTTGTTGGGCACGGGCGCGCGGATCGCGTTTTTGAAGCCTTTCCTTAAACAAGCGTTGAAAGATAAAGGTTTAAACGTTGATGTCATGGATACGGGCGCGGCGTGCCGGACGTATAATGTGCTTATGGCCGAGGGGCGGCGCGTGGCTGCGGCTTTGCTTGCGTTTTAAAGTGCTGCAAATTGCCGTTTTTTCAAAAATAAGCCGCACGTATGCCAAAATACGCTTACGTTTATTTTTGAAAAAGCCAACAATTTTCGCTGTCTTTAAAACGCAAGCATGCTCTTAGGTCGGAATTTGCACTAACCCCCTGAAATCCTGTATAATTATGCTGTGTGAAATGGCCCGTCAAAAAGGGCTTTAAACGGTAATATACAGGGTGTGATATGGCGAGTCTTGACGAGAGCTTGCAGGGGCTTTTTCCCAGTAATGAAAGATATCCGCAGATTATGGTGACGCCGCGTTTGAAGGCGAGTGCTGCGTTGCCTGATGGGGTGATGATTCCTGTTATGATCGCCATGTCAAAGGATGCTTATGCAGATGGGCAAGAGGGGCTTGATGCGCGGCGGCGGGCGACTTTTTTGGATGATGCCGGTAACCAGTATTATCTTTATCACGATCCTGAAATCCCTGGAAAATTTATCGCGTTGAACCAGAAAGAGTGGGAAGCCCAGATTTGGCGTGGGAATGATGCTCTAGGGAGTGATCGTAAGCCAGTTGGGATACCGGTTGATGATGTTTGGTACAGGCCCGATTTAACGGGGTGGATGGATAGTTTTGGGGGGCAACCTCCAACGAGTGCAGATTTAGGGATTAAACAAAAAGACAATGGTGATTGGGTTTATGAGGAGACGGGTGAGGCTTTTCCGGTTGAGGGGTGGGTTCATGTTGATCAGAACTATTTAAGGTTTCGTGTTTATGAGGATGGGTCTACTTCGCAAAGGCCGCTTGAAGTTAGAGGAGAATTTGGTCGTCGGGAGGTTGGTCAATTTACGCGTGAAGAGATTGCGGCGAGTGGGTTATTGGTGAGCGCGCCGAATGCTCCAGAGCCTGCTGCGCCTGCACCTGTGGCGGGGCCGGAGCCTGAGCCTGCGGACGTTCCGCCTGCGGCTGCGCCAGTGTCAGAGCCTGCTCCGGTTGTTGAGGAAGAGGCGCCGGAGGTTAATGTGGAGCAAATCATTAACGCTTTACGTGATTTGCCTGAGGGTGGATTTGATGAGACACCATCGGAGATAGATTACAGGAATGCAACTTCTTACATAACAGACATATCGCGGATTCTTGACAATGATCTCCCTGATAGAAGTTATGACCGCGGAGATGAGGTTAGTTCTTATGTTGCAGCGATTCATCCGGCTTATAGAGAGGTCGTGATACTTTCGATTGAGATGCGGCTTAAAAATCCTGATCAATTTAACATGAGTGAATATAAGGATGCACTAAAAGAGATAAGTAATGGTGGAGACCCTTCCGAGGTTTTGAATGCGCTCAACGCGCGCATACTTGAGCCTGACAGTCCACCTGGTGTTGAGGTGAAATTGTTGAATGAGGATGTGGTTCGTGTGCATACGCCTGAGGTGGAAGAAGATCCTCTTGCTCCGAGTGAGCTTAGAGGCATAGACGGAATTATGCGTGAGCTTAGCTTTCCAGATCCTGATATGGCGCTTTTGGAGCGTGAAGGGCCTGCTGCTCTGCAGGGAGCTGTGTCGCGTTTGATTGAGGCTATTCGAAAAGGTGATGTTGGGGCGAATGTAGATGAGAACGGCGTTAGCAAGCAATTGAATGAAGTTTTGAAAAAGGTTGCGGCGTATAACGATAGCGATCCGCGTTTGCAGAAATTTGCTGCGAATTACGGTCCTGTTATTGTGAAGGCCTTTGAATTTAAGCAGCAAAATCCCGAAGCGGGGTTTTTGGATTTTAAACAGTTTCAAACGCAGCTTAACCAGGTTGGGGAGGAGCGGCGTACCGGGCTTTTGGATAACAGGCCAAGTCCGTATAGAGCAGTGTTGCCGGATGATCCTGATTTTAAAATGAAATTTTTAAGTCAGTATGCTCAGGAAATTATGGATGGTTACGCGTGGCGTGCGAAAAACCCGTTGCCGGGGCAGAATCCTCATCATTACTTAGTTGATCAGTATAAAGCACTCAGGGAAGCTTATCCGGATGAAGTAGTATTTAAAGATGAAAACGATGAATATATTGAGGCTTATCAAGAGTTAAAAGTTATGGCGACGAAGTGGGCAGGGGTAGACCCAGCTCAAATTAACGCTGGGCCTTCTGTGCCGCCTGTCGGTACTCCATTTTCTGTTAAGCCTTAAGCCGCGAGTTTGATCGGGCCTTTATCGAAGAGCTCGGCGACGTAATCCCAGTTGACGAGATTGTCGAAGAACGCTTCGAGGTATTTAGGGCGGGCGTTGCGGTAATCGATGTAATAGGAGTGTTCCCAGACATCGCAGCCCAGAAGCGGGGTTTTGCCGTAGACAAGGGGGTTTTCGCCGTTTGGCGTGTTAAGGACCTCGAGTTTGCCTGAAGCACCGTCCTGCGCCAGCCAGACCCAGCCGGAGCCGAATTGGCCTGCGCCTTTTTTCAGGAAATCGTCGCGCAGCGCGTCATAGCCGCCGAGGTCTTCCTTGATCTTGTCTTCGAGCTTGCCGTCCATGGATTTGCCGCCGCCATCGGGCTTCATCCAGTTCCAGAAATGCGTGTGATTGTAATGTTGACCGAGCTGGTTGAACAATCCGCCTTGTTTTGGGTCTTTGAACGCGCTGACCATGGCTTGTTCGAGGGAGGCGTCTTTGAGGTCTGTGTCTTTGATGAGATCATTGCCCTTATCAACATATGCCTGATGATGTTTATCATGGTGGAATTCCAACGTTTCTGAGGACATGTACGGGTCCAGGGCGTCGTAAGCGTATGGAAGGTCTGGCAATGTTAAGGTCATCTGATTTCTCCTACTGTGTTACAAAATCTCTATTAATCTGGTAACACATAACCTAAATCATTGGTTCCAATTCTCAAGGGAAAAGGCATAATTTTTTGATGAAATTTGAATCACTTAGCTATTGCGGGCGCATTGTGCGGGAGCATGATCCGGACCGGTTCTTTTTGTCGATGTTCGTTCCGGCGGACAGGCGGGAGGCGGTGTGGGCGCTGCTCGCGTTTAATCATGAGATTGCGAAGACGCGTGAGGTGGTGAGCGAGACGCAATTGGGGCTTATCCGCTTGCAGTGGTGGCGGGACCGGATTGGCGAGATTTACGCGCATGGGGCTGTGCCCGAGCATGAGGGATTGAAGGCGTTGGCAGCGGCGATTGCGGGGTATGGTCTGGAGCAAGACTTGTTTGAGACGTTGATTTATGCGCGGGAGTTTGATTTGGAGGATGTGGTGCCGGGGACGATGGAGGGGACGCTGAAATATGCGGATTTGACTTCTACGCCTTTGTTTGAGCTGATTATGCAGGTTTTGGGGGCGGATGGCCGGGACCCGGTGCAGGCGGTAGCGACGAATTATGCTTTGGCGGGGATTTTGCGCGCTGTGCCTGCGTTTGCGGCGCAGAAGCGGTGTTTGTTGCCGCAGGACCGTATGCAGGCGTATGGGGTGAAATTGAACCAGCTTTATGAGGGAAAGGCGCAGGGGGGCTTGAAAAAGGTTGTTCAGGAGACTTCTGAAGCGTTTGTGTCAGGAATTGCGTGTGAAAACAGGTATTTACGGGCTGCGCAGAAAATGGCGGAGGTTTATATGGGCCAGATCAAGCGGCGAGGGTATGATGTTTTTGATCCGAAGCTGCGATATCCACCGGCCTTAAAAGAATTAAGGGTATTTTTAGACTTGTAGGCGTATAGTTTAAGGGGTAGTAAAGGGTTGTAGTGTATACTTAAGTAAATAGGTTAGGGGTTTGAAATGGTTGAAACAATTAAAGGCGTGAATGCGCCCAATCCACTTCAGCAAAATCGTACGCAAGATAAAAGCGAAACGCAGCGTAGTGAAAAAGTGCGTTCAGGCGAGCCTGTTGACGCGGTTGAGATTTCCGATGAAGCGAGTGAGGCTCAGGCTTTGGCACTTGCCTCTCAGACACGCGATATTCTGGCTGAGCAACGCGAAGAGGCGTTGACGCGCACGGGTCAGAAGGTTGACCAACTTTTATAGTTTTTACGGCCTTCGGCCGCCTCGCACTTGCTCGGTACAATTTTAAATGCGGTGCATTTAAAATCACTTTTTATCTCAAGCGGCGAGTTTCTTCTCTTTTATCCAGTTTTCTAAATCCTGCATGGCGCGGGCGGTGTAGGCC
>CAYGNI010000103.1:0-6265 GCA_964351195.1 uncultured Micavibrio sp. | reverse complement strand
GCGAATGTCGGCAAGACCGAAGCGCAGCTTAAAGAAGCGGGCGTGGCGTATAATGCCGGGAAGTTCCCGTTCATGGCGAATGGCCGGGCGCGGGCAATCGGTTGTACGGATGGGTTTGTTAAAATTCTGGCGGACGCCAAAACAGATCGCATTCTGGGTGCGCATATTATCGGGCCGAATGCGGGGGATCTCATTCAGGAGATCGTCAGCGTCATGGAGTTTGAAGGCTCAGCTGAAGATCTAGCCCGCACATGCCATGCGCATCCAACCTTGACCGAAGTTGTGAAGGAAGCGGCGCTGGCGGTGCATAAACGCGCACTGCATATTTAGGCTTCAGGAGCCGAAGGCGCCGCGTGTGGATATTTCCATTGGGGTTGATGACCGCTGGGTCTCCTTACGATATGAACGCGAGGTCTTATGGAAGCAGCGTGAAGAAACGCGGCGACGGCGTTATTAATGAGCCAGCTTTCTGGTTTTCTTTCTTTTTCCAACAGCGCGTTCAATTCAGCATGAGCCTTGCTTCCCCTGCGGGATTTTTTATTTCTTTCGTATATATCCACGATAAAATCAGGAAAAATAGATAAGGCCTTTGTAAATTCGTCAGAAGTTCTTATGACTCTCTCGTTTAGTTCTTGGGCTCTTAATTCTACAATGAGATCGATGCAGGCGTGCAGGTCATCCGCACTCGCGATTGCTTCGCCTTTTATGAGGCGGATCAGGAGTTCTAAATGGGGGATTTTAGGGCTTTGAGGCGTGTAGATTGTGTGGCCGAGGTATTCGATGATGTTTTGTTTGGGATTGAACTGCCACCCTTCCTTTGTGATTGTGTCAGCGCTTTCCCTTAGGGCAGGCGGTTTTTTGGCCGCAGGCGTGGGTGCTGCAACCGGACCCGTGAGGTCGGGGTGTGATACAATTTGTTGTCCAGGTCTATTTACCATGGGGTTGTTTTAACGTTTTAATGCGCATATTTCAACTATTATGTTAAAAAATGTTGATTTTGGGGTTTGAGGTGTGTAGGGTGCGCGGGTTGAATTTGAAATGAGGAATTATAATTATGATGCCTGAGCGTATTGTGGCTATTCAAAAATTGATTGATCTACACTTTCCTGCGGCTAATCGTATTGATGTTGATATCCATGAGGGTGGTGAGCTTTTTAACACTTTTAACTCTCCGTCTTTAAGAGATCAGGCTATACATGTCTTTAATGAGCTTTTGATGCGTTTTGGCGGTGTGGCCGAGGTTACGCAAGCCTTAGAGGATGTGGGCGCATTTGGTGATGTTACTCAGGGCAGAGAAAAAATTTGTTACCTTAAAGAAGTTGTCGAAAAATTTCATATAACTTTTCCAGCATTTGGTCTCGGGGATAGATACTTCCCTCTTTCAGAATTTGATATGTCGATGCAAACGGGCCGTTACTTGTGCGCAAAGCGTTATGGTGAGGTCTGGGGTGTTTCAGTACATTTTTCTGACCGTGCTTTGTGGGAATTTGATCGCGGGCAAGCTGAGAATGCCAAACGCTTTATCGAGGCTGGCAGGAAAGAACGCTACAATGCGTTCGCAGATACAGGAATTAGCTCCTTGGATGCGCGGCCTTATACACCCGCATGAGTTCTTCGGCGTTGACGTCGGTGTAGCGCTGGGTTGTCGACAGGGAGCTATGGCCCAGAAGTTCCTGAATTTCTCTTAAATTGGCGCCGTTTTGCAGCAAGTGCGTGGCGAAAGAGTGGCGCAGCGCGTGCGGCGTCGCGGTTTCGGGCAGGCAGAGTGTGCTGCGCAGGCCGCGCATTGCTTTTTGCGCAACGCCCTGATTAAGGCGTTTTCCACGGGTTCCAACGAAAAGCGGCCGATCGGCATCGGTTGGGAATATGCAGATATCAAGATAGGCTTGTAGCGCGCGTTCAACGATTTCGATCACGGGGACCTGGCGTTCTTTGTTGCCTTTTCCGCGCACGCGGATGAAGCTGTCGCGCGGTAAGTCACCGACATTCAGCGAGAGCGCTTCATCAATCCGCAGGCCGCAGCCATAGAGCAGCGTAAAGAGTGCGCGGTCGCGCATGCCGATCCAATCCTCGGCTCGCAGGAGGTCGGCGTTCTCCAGGACCTGCATGGCCTGGCCTTCTTGCAGGGGGCGGGGGAGTTTCCGCGGGAGTTTTGGGCTGCGCAAACCCGAAATCGCGGCGTTGTGCAGGATTCCTTGCTTGTCACACCAGCTCAGGAAGTTCTTCACGCCTGAGAGGCTGCGCGCGCGGCTGGCGTTGCCTGTGCCTTCCATGGCCTTTTTGGACAGCCAGCTGCGGAAATCGCGAATGCCGGCATCGGAGATGTCTTGGAGAGACGGGGCTTTGCCGTGGTGGGTGTTCAAAAATGTGATGAAATGGGTGATATCGCCCGTATACGCGCGCAGCGTATGGCGCGAGACCTGCTTTTCATGGCGGAGGTAGTCTTCCCATTTTTGCAAAGTCCCGGCGAGGTCGGGCGCGCAGATGGCGAGCGTGCTTGTTTTTACACCGGCAGGTTCAGCCATGAACGAAAACTCCTCTCAATAACGCGGGCGAGAAAGAGGATCTGGTCTGTGGCCTGGCCTTCACCGAAGGCTTCGGGGTTGCGCGAGCCAAAGGCCAGAATAGCGGGCGGCGTATCCATAGAGATATCCACGCGCAGCAGGATTTGCGATTGCACCAATGTGGCGCCTGGGCCGTAGATGGCTTCGGAGCCTGCGATGTTATCTTGTAAAAGCACCTGTTTTTCATGCATCCAGCGGTCGGTTGTACCTTCGGGGATGATGCGGATGCCGTTTGTTTGAATATGCGGGATTTCCGCGCCGTCTTCGGCCTCGACGACCAGCACGGCGATATCAACGTCCAGAATGCTGGCCAGATCCATGGTGATGCAATGGATGAAATCCTCGAAATTCTGGGCCTCAAGCAGGCGCAGCACGGCGGCGTGGATGCGTTGCTGGTTATTTGTGTTGGCGCGCGAGGTTTCAACGATTTCGCGGGAAATTTGTGTGGCTTCTTCTTTGTCGGAGCGCAGGCGCTCGATCATATACGCCGTGAAATCCGCGGGCTGGCCCTTTTTGGGCCGCTTTTTCTCGGGGATGAGGGCTTCGAACAGGTCTGCGTCGTTTTGATTGTTTTTCAAAAATTCCAGAACGTCTTTTTTATCGATGGTCATATGCGTGGCGGGCTTTTCAAGAGTATCGGTCATTCCTGAACTATAGCACAGCGTTTTGGTTTAAAGAATACTCTGCCCGGTCTTTTTCCAGTCCTTAACGAAGGCGGCTAGGCCGGATTCGGTCAGCGGGTGTTTGTAAAGCTGGCGGATGACCGATGGCGGGGAGGTCATCACATGCGCGCCCATTCTTGCACTTTCGACGATATGCAGCGGGTTGCGGATCGAGGCGACCAGCACTTCGGTGTCGAAGGCTGCGTAATTATCATAGATCCGGACGATGTCGGAGATGAGCTGCAGCCCGTCATGGGATATATCGTCGAGGCGGCCAACGAAGGGGGAGATAAAGCTTGCACCCGCTTTGGCGGCCAATATAGCCTGCGCAGCGGAGAAACACAGTGTGACATTGACCATCGTGCCGTCATCGGAAAGTTCTTTGCAGACCTTCAATCCGTCCTCAGTCAGTGGAACCTTAACGGCGATGTTGTCCCCCCATTTTCTGATGACTTCTGCTTCCTTGCGCATGGTGTCGTAGTCTGTAGCGGCGACTTCGGCTGAGACGGGGCCGTCGACAATTTTACAAATTTGTTGGATGACTTCTTTGAAATCCTGCCCGGATTTTGCGATCAGCGATGGGTTGGTGGTTACGCCATCGACCATGCCTGTAGCGGCCAGGGATTTGATATCGTCGATGTCACCAGTGTCTACGAAGAATTTCATAATAGTCGATTCCTTTTCTTTTAAAATTTTTTAACACGGAGATCACGGAGATCACAGAGATTTTATGTTTTTATTTTTATAAAAGAAAAACTTCTCCGTGACCTTCGTGTGCTCCGTGTTTAACAATAAGAATCATGTCACAAGCGAATATGTTTCAGGAGGAAGAGCGGGGTGCGCCGAATGTTGATCGGTGCGTGAGCGTGCTTGTGCCGTATCCGGTCGATAAGGCCTATGATTATGCTGTGCCGGAAGGCGAAGATTTGCAGCCCGGGGATTATGTGATTGTGCCGCTTGGAGGGCGGGAGGTTTCCGCCGTTGTGTGGGGCGGGCCTGCGGGGGATGTGAACCCGAAAAAGATCAAGGCGATTGTGACCAAGCATAAGGCCAAGCCGATGCCTAAGCCCGTGCGCGATTTTATCGACTGGGTGGCGGAATACACGATGACGCCCAAGGGGTTTGTTTTGAAGATGGCGCTTTCGGTGCCGGGGGCGCTTGATCCGCCTAAGCCCGCGAAGGGGTATTCGATTGTTGGGGCGACGGGCGCGAAGCTGACGGATAAGCAGCAAAAGGTTTTGGAAGTTTTATCTGATGGGCAGGCTCGCATTGCCGCAGACATTGCCCGCGAAGCGGAGGTGAGCGCGGGGGTTGTGAAGGGGCTGTTGGGCAAAGGTCTGGTGCAAGAGGCGGATATTTTTAACCCGGCGCCGTGTAAAAAGCCCGATCCTTTTCGAAACGGTCCGTCTTTGTCTGAAGATCAGGATGCGGTAGCGCAGCATTTAAAAGATCAAGTAAAACAAGGTGGTTATCATGCGTCCTTATTAGACGGAGTCACGGGCGCGGGGAAAACGGAAGTCTATTTTGAGGCGGTGGCGCAGGCGCTCAAAGCCGGGAAACAAGTGCTTATTTTGCTGCCTGAAATTGCACTTTCGAATGCGTTTATTGATCGGTTTGTTGCGCGGTTTGGGTGCACGCCTGCTTTGTGGCATTCACATTTATCGCAAGGTGCGCGCAAGACAACGTGGCGCGGTGTGGCCGAGGGGCATTCGAAGGTTGTTGTCGGGGCGCGCTCGGCGCTGTTTTTGCCGTATCAGGATTTGGGGCTGATTGTTGTCGATGAAGAACACGATCCGGCCTATAAGCAGGAAGACGGCGTGATTTATCATGCGCGGGATATGGCGATTGTTCGTGCGCATCAGGGCAAGTTTCCGATTGTGCTTGTGTCCGCGACGCCCTCGCTTGAAACCATTCATAATGCGTGGCAGGGACGTTATGAGCATTTGCATTTGCCTGATCGTTTTGGCGGGGCGCGCATGCCGGAGATTGAATTGATTGACATGCGCAGCAAAGAAGCGAAGACGGATGCGCAGCATTTTATCTCGCCCGTTCTGCGCGAGGAAATTAACAATACGATACAAAGCGGATCGCAAGTTTTGTTGTTTTTGAACAGGCGCGGTTATGCGCCGCTCACGCTGTGCCGAACATGCGGTCACCGGATGGAGTGTCCGCGCTGCACGGCATGGCTGGTGGAGCATAAGCGCGGCGGGCAGCTTCAATGCCATCACTGCGGCTATGCGACGCGGCCGCCGCAGCATTGCCCGGAATGCAGCGAGGCGGATAGTTTTGCAGCCTGTGGCCCCGGGGTGGAGCGGGTGTATGAAGAGGCGAAGGCCTATTTCCCCGATGCGAATATTTTGATGCTGGCCAGCGATACGGCGGAGAATAACGAGCAGCTGCGCAAGATGCTGCAGGAGATTAAAGACGATAAAATCGACATTATTATCGGCACGCAGATCATCGCCAAGGGGCATCATTTCCCGAATTTGACGCTTGTGGGCGTGATTGATGCGGATCTGGGCTTAACGGGCGGTGAGCTGCGCGCGGCGGAGCGCACGTATCAGCTTTTGCATCAGGTGGCCGGGCGTGCGGGGCGTGCGGAGAAGCCGGGCCGGGTTTACCTGCAGACTTTTATGCCTGAGCACAGGATTATGAAAGCGATGGCGCATGGGTTGCGCGATCCGTTTTTGGAGACGGAGGCGGCGGAGCGCGAGGCTGCGCACATGCCGCCCTATAGCCGCCTTGTGGGGATTATTATTGCCGGGCGCGATGAGGGGCAGGTGGTGGAGGTTGCCAAGGCTTTGGGGCGCAGCGCACCGCATGGGGAGGGGCTTTTGACTTTGGGCCCTGCGCCAGCGCCGTTTGCGCGGCTGCGCGGGAAATTCCGATATCGTTTGCTCGTGCAGGCGGATAAGAACCTGAATATCCAAAAGACAATCGCGGCCTGGGTCAGCGGTGTTAAATGCCCGTCCACTGTGCGGATTTACGTCGATATCGACCCGCAGAGTTTCCTTTAGCTTACAGCAAATGTAAGTTGGC
>CAYGNI010000102.1:0-6335 GCA_964351195.1 uncultured Micavibrio sp. | reverse complement strand
GTTTTTTGTGCGTCTTGTTTTGCGTCTGCAGTGCTCATTGTCTTTTCGCTCATATCTTCATCTGGACTGCGTTATTCACATCCTAACGTATTAAAATACGCGTCGTCGTTCATGCCTAGTCCAGCTAAAGATATGAACGAAAATGTCTTCTTTTAAAGTTTTTCCTTAAAATACCAAAGCGCCTTCCGGTTTTTTGGCATTGGAGGAAGGCCAAATTACCCGAACTGCGCTTTGCTTTCTAGTCTTTTATTGCGGGATAATTTGCCTGCGTTCGCTTTCGCTCACTTCGGTTTTCTCCCGCGATACTTTATTGGCAGCTTTACACTCACACCTTTTTTCTATTTTTAAGCCGCTTGTCCTTTATAAAGAGGACCTTTGTTGGTTGTTAAAACCAGATAAGCATCTTTGTTGCTGATTAGTCAAGTAATTTTGTTATAAAATATTATTATATTCTATAAAAAGAAATAATATTATAATTAAAGTTGATTTTTTGCGTTTGAGACTTATTTTTTGACATAATAAAATTTTTATATTAAGGTCTTTGTATTTAGCACTTACAGGAGTTTTTTTATGCCTGCGACAAGATACAAAAACAGTCCAATTTTACGGGCTTATTGGCCAGATAAGGATGGTGGTGTGCGGTCACAAAAAGCGATCCGTGACAGGGATGGAAATCTTTTAAGTATGAAAGATGTTGCTGCTGCTTATGTTGCTCTAAAATATACAGACGTCTCTGAGCCTAATGCTCGACAATTTGGGCCATTCAGTGATCTTGAATTGCTTGATAGAATTGTTGTAACTGCGGCTGGACAAAAACGTAGTTTACCGGAGGCCTTTACACCTTGGATTATTGCTGCTTCTGAAGAAGCTCTCAATCCAGATTTATATCGACGAGAATCTGCTGATTTGCCAAGGGTTGATTTTACACCTGCATTGGATCTCATTTTAGGAAAAAATTAGATTTTTTTCTAAAACTGATTCCTGATCCAGGTCATCTGGCGTTTGGCGTAGTTGCGGGTGATGGTTTGCGCGGATGTGATGGCGTCTTCTTTTGAGATTTCATTGTTGAGATAAGCGCGGAGTTGTTTGAAGCCAAGGGCTTTTGTGATGGGCACGCCTTCTTTGATCTCTCCGGTTTCCAATTTTTGCGCGAAGTCTTTTGTTTCTTCCAAGGCTCCGGTTTCGAGCATCTTCTCAAAACGTATATTGCAGCGCTGGTAAAGGGTTTCGCGCGGGGGGGTGATGGTGTGGATTTCGAAATTCCAATCCTCTGGCGGGCCCTGGCGGTCTTCTTTTTGCCAGTCGGCGAGGGAGCGGCCTGTGGCGTCGAGGACTTCCATGGCGCGGATGATGCGGGCTTTGTGGTTGACGTGAAAGCGCGCGGCCATGACGGGGTCGCGGGATTGGAGTTCTTTATAGAATTCTTCGGCGCCGAGGGATTCGTAGCGGGCGACGGTGGCTGCGCGGATTTCCTCGGGGATGTCAGGCATGGGGGAGAGGCCGTCGGTGAGGGCTTTGATATACAGGCCTGTGCCGCCGCAGATGATGGGTGTTTGGCCGTTTGCGAGGGTTTCTTCGATGATGGGCTGCGCCATTTCGCGCCAGTTTCCTGCGCTGCAGACATCATGGGGGTGGAGCGCGGCGTAGAGACGGTGCGGGATTTCGGCCTTGTCGTCTTGTGATGGTTGGGCGGTGAGAATGGGCAGGGCGTCGTATATCTGCAGGGAGTCGCAATTAATGATGACGGCTTTTTGGCGCGATGATTTGCTTCCGGCCGCTGCGCGGCCTGCAGTTTTCTCGCGCGTTATCTTACGTGCAAGATTCATTGCGTATGCGGATTTACCGCTGGCGGTGGGGCCTGCGACGATGTGGATTTTTTGCTTAACTGATTTTTTTTTCATTGTGTCATCCTGAAGCGTTTACGCTGAAGGATCTTAATGATTAGAGATAAGATCTTTCAATGCAAGCATTTCAGGATGACGGTGCGGTTATTCACTGTTTAACTTCAACGCCACGAAGCTGACGTCGCCGCCACGGTTGACGAGCAGCAGGATGGAAGACCTGCCGTTTTGCTGCGCGCGGGCGATGATATCTTTTGCAGCTTCTGGGTCTGTGACGGCTTGTTGGTTGATTTCCTCGATGACGTCGCCTTCCATCAGGCCTTTGCGGGCAGCTTCGGAAGCGAGGTCGACCGTGTCAATCAGGAGGCCATCGACATCCGCGGGGATGTCGTATGCGGCGCGCAGCTTGTCGTCCAGTGCTTTAACGGCAATGCCGAGCAGATCCAGTTTGAAGCCTGTGCTTTCACTTTTGGGGCCGGAGGCGACGAGGCCGTCTTCTTCGGCTTTTTCAAGCTCGCCGATTTTGATGGTGGTTTTGTTTTCTTTGCCGCCCCGCCAGTAAGTAATTTCGGCGGTGGAATCGATTTTTGTTTCGGCGACGATGCGCGGGACTTCGCGCATTTCATCGATTTTGCGGCCGTTGATGGACAGGATGATGTCACCGGCTTCGAGCCCTGCTTCTTCGGCGGGGCCGTTGGGGGTGACGGAGGCGACAAGCGCGCCGCGCTCTTTATTCAGGCCGAGGCTTTCGGCGATTTCTTCGGAGACAGTTTGAATGCGTACGCCAATCCAGCCACGGCGGGTGCGGCCATATTCAAGGATCTGGTCGATGACGGGTTTTGCCAGTGCGGAGGGAATCGCAAAGCCAATACCGACAGAGCCGCCGGAGGGAGAGTAGATTGCGGTGTTGATGCCGATGACCTCGCCTTTGAGGTTGAACATCGGGCCACCGGAATTCCCACGGTTGATGGAGGCGTCGGTTTGCAAATAGTCGTCATAGGGGCCGGAGTTAATGTCGCGTTGGCGGGCAGAAATAATACCGGCGGTGACTGTGCCGCGAAGACCGAACGGGTTGCCGATGGCCAGAATCCAATCGCCGACGCGCAAATCATCACTGTCGCCGAATGTGACGGGGGTGAGTTTTTTGTCTGTGGTGACTTTTAAGATGGCGATGTCGGTTTTGTCATCGCGGCCCAGAACTTCGGCTTCGAGGGTTTCGTCATCGTGGAATGTGACGCGCACTTCGTCGGCGTCTTTGATAACGTGGTTGTTGGTGATGATCAGGCCTTTTTCAGCGTCAACAACAAATCCGGAGCCAAGAGAGGCGGCGGGTTCCATAGGGACGCCAAGGCCGCGGCGATCCATGAATTCTTCGAAGAAGTCCTCGAAGGGGGAGCCGGGTGGGAATTGTGGAACGTCGGGGAAATCTTTTGGGTCTTCGATTTTTTGGGTTGAAGAGATGTTTACCACAGCGGGCAATAGTTTTTCCGCGAGGTTGGCGAAGCTATCGGGCGCATTTGTTTGGGCTTGGGCCTGTGCGGCGAATATGAGGGGATGAACGCAGAAGGTCACTAATAGCACTAAGTTTAGAAAACGATGTTTCATTTCGTTTAATCCTTATAATGGTTCTGGTTGATTTTGCTGGCCTCAGCGGTCATCAAAATGTTTAAAAAATGGACTGTCCGGAGATAAAATAAGGCGTGTTTCCGGATCAGCAAGAGTTTTTGAATAGGCTTCCATGGAGCGGATGAAAGAATAGAATTCCTTATCCTTGTTGAAAGCATCGGCGTAAATTTTGATCGCTTCGTTGTCGCCTTCCCCGCGAAGCTTTTGTGCATCACGTTCCGCCTCGGCGATGAGGACTGTGCGTTCCTTGTCGGCGGTTGAGCGGATTTCCAAAGCGCGTTCTTCCCCTTTGGCGCGGGTTTCTGTGGCGCGTTCTTTGAGCTCTGATTGCATACGGCGTACGGTCGATGTGCGCAGATCAGCAGTCAGATCGGCGCGCACGATGCGTACATCGACGATTTCGATTCCCAGCTCATCCTTTTGGACGTTGCGATTGACGCTGCGTTGAATGTCGCGCATGACTTCGGTACGGCGCGGAGAGAGAAGTTCTTGCAGGCTGGTTTTACCAAGCTCAGCTTTTGTTGCGTCCTTGAGAATATTTTCAAGGCGGGAGTTGGCACCGTCTATCGTGCGCAATGTTTTGAGGAATTGCAGCGGATCGACGATTTTATAGCGTGCGAATGTATCAAGGATGATCGGTTCACCGGTGACGTTGTCAATATTGCCGAAACTGTCGTTGTTTTGAATCTCAGTTGTGTCTGTGTTTTCAGTCCCATCAGCATTTTCCTGTGGTTTTGGTCTTGATATGCTGGCGCTGGAAATTACGACTTGCTCTGGGTCGGGGTCGACGGACAGAATACGTTTGTCAAAGCGGCTTACATTTTGGACAAGCGGAATTTTCATGTGAAGGCCGGGGCCCTTGACATCACCGATCGGTTGTCCGAGTTGTAGCAAGATAGCCTGTTCGCGCTGGTCTACGATATAGAAGGCCTGCGATGCGATGATCAGGGCTACGGCGAAGAGCGCTAATATGAATGTCACTGCTTTTGTCATTTTAGGATCCTCGTTCTATTGTTGTATTTGTTGTTGCCCGGGGCCGGATGAAGGTTTGAGTTCATTCAATGGAAGATATGGCACGGCACCTTGGCCGGCTTTTCCATCAAGGATGATTTTCTGTGCGTTTTGCAAAACGTTTTCCATGGTTTCGATGAAGATGCGCTCTTTGGTGACATCTTTGCCGCTTAAGTATGCTTGATAAACGGCGTTGAAACGATCGGCGTCCCCGTTGGCTTTGGCGACGGTGGATTGTTTATATCCTTCGGCTTCCTGCAACATCTGAATGGCTTGACCACGCGCTTTTGGAAGAATGTCTTCGCGGTAAGCGTTGGCGCGGTTTTGTATATCTTCAGCGTCTTGCTTTGCGGATTGTACGTCTTGGAAAGCGGCCTGTACGTCGGGATGGACTTCAGCTTTTTCAATCAGTACCTGCGTGATGTTGACGCCGGATTTATATTCGTCGAGGTTCCTTTGAATGATGTCGCGGGTGCGTGATGCCACATCAGCGCGGCCAGTTGTGATGATCGGGAACATATTGGTTTGGCCGACGACTTCGCGGATTGCACTTTCTGCGACCTTTTTGATTGTGTTTTCCTGATCCAGGATTTCGAAGACGTAGTCTTCGGCGGATTTAATATTCCATTGGATAACAATGTCGAGGTCGACGATGTTACGGTCCGAGGTCAGCATCAGGCTTTCTTCAGGGATGTCACGTCTGCCGACACCACCGCCACGGGTGAAACCTTCCATGAAGCCGATGTTCATTTTGCGGATTTCTTGCACGTTTAGGATTTGGGCGCTTTCAATGGGTGCGGGCAAATGATAGCCAAGGCCGGGTTCGGCCTGGGTTCTGTTCCATGCGCCAAAGCGCTGGACGACAGCGTTTTCACCCGGATTTACGACGTAAAAACCGCTGGCGAGCCAGAGTAGTGCGATAGCGATGATAATGAGACCGATGAGCGGCGTTCCCTGAAAGCTGGAGGGCATGAAGCCGCGGAAATTACTTTGTGCGCGGCGAAGCATTTCATCAAGGTCTGGTGGTTCCTGGCCACCGTGTCCGCCGCCCTTTGAACCACTGCTTTTATGGCCGCTCCAGGGCCCGCGATCATCGTTACCGGGGCGATTTCCCCAAGGGTTTTTATTGTCTTTATCGTCGCGACCCATTAAAGGCTCCTTTGAATTATTTGCATTCGTGGCTAAACGGGAATAACAATAGCTTCTTTATGAGCGAAAGCAAGGTTAAATATGGCGAAAACTGTGGTTCAGCAGCATGATATTCTAGACGCGCTTAAGGGTGTGGCCGATCCCGATGTCGGGCGTGATATTGTTAGCGCCGCGATGGTGAAAGGCGTGCAGGTCAGCAGCGATGGCGATGTCATTTTTATGATTGAAGTTGATCCTGCGCGTGGCGGCGCTCTTGAGCCGCTGCGTCAGCGCGCCGAAGATGTTGTGCGCGGGGTTAAAGGTGTTCGTAAAGTGAGTGCGATTTTAACCGCTGAGCGCAAAGAGGACCGGGCCTCTGATCCGCATAACATGGCCAAAAACCCGAAGCTTGATTTGCCGATCAAAAAAATTATAGCTGTGGCCTCCGGTAAAGGCGGGGTTGGGAAGTCTACGGTTTCGGCTGGGCTCGCACGCGCGCTGGCGGCGAAAGGTGATATGAAGGTTGGGCTTTTGGATGCGGATATTTACGGGCCGAGCCAGCCGACTTTGTTTGGCCTTAAGGATTTTAAGCCGGATTTCACGGCGGATAAGCAGATTATTCCGGCGGATGTTGACGGGATTAAAGTGATGTCGATCGGGTTTATGGTCGATGCCGAAAAGGCGCTGGTGTGGCGCGGGCCGATGGTGCAATCGGCGCTGTATCAAATG
>CAYGNI010000101.1:0-6375 GCA_964351195.1 uncultured Micavibrio sp. | reverse complement strand
CCCCAGCGAGGCCATCACCACCGCGCAAATGGCCCGCGAGATATTCGAAACGAATTGGATTAAATTAGAAGTCATCGGCGATGATTATACGCTACAGCCCGACCCGTATCAGTTGTTGGATGCCGCGCAAACCTTGATCGATAAGGACTTTGAAGTCTTCCCCTACATGACCGATGATTTGATCCTCGCACAAAGGCTCAGCGATGCGGGCTGTAACATCCTCATGCCGTGGGGCGCGCCCATAGGCTCCGGGCGGGGCCTGAATAATCCCTACGCGCTGAAACTTCTGCGCGATCGCTTCCCGAATAAAACCCTCGTTGTTGATGCGGGGGTCGGCGCGCCATCCCATGCCGCCGCCGCCATGGAAATGGGCTATGACGCAATTTTGCTCAACACAGCGGTATCGAAATCCGGCAATCCCGAACATATGGCCGCCGCCTTCGCCAAAGCGATTGATGCGGGCCGCCAGGCCTATCTCGCCGGCATTATCGCCGCGCAAGACAGCGCCAGCGCCTCCACCCCGCTGATCGACAAACCGATCTGGCATCAGGAGGTTTAAAATGAACCTTGAACGCTACACCCGCCAACTCGCCTTACCCGAAATCAGCGTTCATGACCAAACACGCCTTGCCAACACGCATATCGCCATCATCGGTGCAGGCGGCTTGGGCGCCGCGTCCCTGCCCTATCTCGCCGCCGCAGGCATCGGCCATATCACGATCTACGACCATGACAGCGTCAGCCGCACAAACCTGCACCGCCAAACGCTCTATAAAGACGCGCAACAAGGCCAAAACAAAGCGAAATTGGCCGCAGAATATTTAAAAGAATTAAATCCAGATATAGAGATCCGTCATTGCGAGGAGGCCGTCAGGCCGACGCGGCAATCCATGGATTGCTTCGCTGCGCTCGCAATGACGCCCAATAGTTTAATTCTGGATGGAAGCGACAATTTCGAAACAAAAACCCTGCTCAACAAAGTTTCTATCGAAAAGGGAATCCCGCTCATCTCCGCGAGCGTCAACCAATGGGCGGGGCAAATCGGCATCTTCGCAGGCTTCGCCAAAGACAAACCCTGCTATCACTGCCTCTTCCCCGATCTGCCAACTGACGCGCGTAATTGCAACGAAGCGGGTATCCTCGGTACCTCCGCAGGCATCACCGGAATTTACCAGGCCCATGTGACATTGTGCTATCTATTGGGCTTGGAAGGGTTTGAACCCGGCCGCATTTTAAGCTTTGATTTTAAAACGCTACGGATGCAAACTCTGAACGTGCAAAAAGACGCCGCCTGCCCGTATTGCAAAGACGCAAACGGCACATGGAAACACCAAGGACAACAGAACAAAATGACCGAAATGATATCCTTCAAAGACCTTCAGGCCAAAGATCACATCATTGTCGATGTGCGCACAGATATGGAGATTGCGAACGACCCTATCCCTGAAGACGTAATCCATATGGAAGTCTCCACGGTCCCCTCCCGTCATGAAGAGCTCCCCAAAGACAAGCTGCTGGCTTTTGTCTGCGCCGGAAATGTGCGTAGCGTTCAGGCCGCTGAGTACCTCGAAGGCCTCGGCTACACAAACATTTGTGTCTTAGATAAGTTTTCAATATAACAACATCGTCATCCTGAAGCGCTCGCGCTGAAGGATCTTACGGCTTGTTTTAAGATTCTTCAGGGCAAGCCCATCAGAATGACATATATTCTAAGCAGCCTTCTGGCCTTTTGCGCGCTCAATACCCTCTAAAATAAGTTCATGTGCTTTGGCCATATCACCCCAGCCCAAAACTTTGGACCATTTACCCTTTTCAAGGTCTTTGTAATGCGTAAAGAAATGCTCGATCTGATCGCGGTTGATCTCGGGCAAATCGGTATAGTTCTGGATTTTGTTATGATAAGGATGCACATGCGGCGCAGGCACGGCGATAATTTTCTCATCCACGCCGCCATCATCTTCCATCATCAAAACCCCAACCGGACGAAGCGCTATAACAGCACCAGGCATAACCGGCGTGCGGCCCACAGCGATAATATCCACCGGGTCGCCATCACCCGAAAGCGTATGCGGAATAAAACCGTAATTCCCGGGATAAACCATCGGCGTGTGCAGGAAACGATCAACAATCATCGCGCCGCTCTCCTTGTCCAGCTCATACTTCACAGGAACACCGCCCAGTGGGTTTTCAATGATTGCATTCACAATCTTGGGCGCATCATCACCGATTGCAATTTTTGAAATGTCCATGGGCCGTCCTCTCTTAATACTAAATTCGAGAAGAGTTGTAAGGAAGATAGGATTTTAGAGCAAGCTTTTTATTCCGCCGCAATCGCCTTATCGCCAGTCACATCCGCCACAAACTGCGCAAATGTCTCCGCTGCCGCTTTCACGCGGGGCGCGTTCTTGGCAATAAACGCGTCATCCAGCGTCTCGCCGCCCTGATAAGCCGCCAAAGCCGCCGCGCCATCATAATCACAACCAGACAAACGTAGGGTCAAAACTTCAGGATCCGCACCAAATGCGGTCCCAGGTAATGCCGCGAGGCCGTAATTTGTAAGCAGGTGGTTAGCAAGGTCTTTGGATGTCTTAATCCCCGCTGCATTCAACGCATCCTTATGTGCTTCAAAATTCGGATAATTATAAAACGCCCCTTGCGGTGTCGGCGCATGCACGCCGATTTTCTGAAGCTCGCGGGAAATAAAGCGGTTCATCAAGGCATGAATATCCGTACACGCCTGAATATGCGCTTCGATATCATCATGCCCTTTATAAGCCTCAATCACAGCCTGCTGAATAGGCGCAGGCACACACGACCATGTCTCACTCGCAATATTGCAAAGAAGGCTCTGCAAGCCATCCACGGCTTTAGGGATAAACCCAATCCCGATCCGCCATCCACCCAGCGACAAATGCTTGGACAAACCAGAGGTGACCGCTGTATGAGAAGGCGCATATTTCGCAATCGTGCGGTATTGCCCATCAAAATTCACAAAGCCATAAATCTCATCGGAAATAATTAGAATGTCTTCCTCAACGCAAACTTTCGCAATCTCTTGCAAATTCGCATCGCTGATCGTCAATCCTGTAGGGTTGGATGGATAATTCAAAATCAGCTTGGAGGGGTTTTTGCCTTCCGCGCGCGCATTATTAATCGCATCACGCAGACCTTCAGGCGCAATATAAAACCCGTTTTCATCCAGCGTCGTTGGAACCTTAATCACATCCGTGCGCAGCATACGCGCCTGCGGCTTATAGCTCACCCAGCTCGGCACAGGCATCAAAAGATCGCCCGCCACAGCCATCTGCAAAGCATACAAAACCAGCTTACTGCCCGGCGCAACAATCACATCAAATTTCGATGTATCAAGCCCGACCTTATCGGCATAATATTGCGCCACAACCTCGCGCAATTCCTGCAAACCGCCGGTCGGCAGATATTCCTTACGGCCCACACCCGCTTTCAAAGCATCCTGCAATCGCTGCGGCACAGGGAACGGAGACTCCCCAAAGCCCATATGCATGACCTGCTTGCCTTCCGCGCGGCGCTTGGCCACCATCTCATTTGCGGCCAATGTAGGGGATAGTTCAAATTCTGTAGCTGTTTCAACAAGCTTAACCATAGGGTTTTCTCCGTTTTATAAACCTCAAATAATAAGGCTGAAGTATCAAACTCCAGCCTTAACCGCAATCAAAAACACCCAGCGCGCGCAGCTTTTCTATGCTGCTGTGCGAGATGCTTTTTTACTCTGTTTAACCTCTGCAGGCTTACGGCCAAAGAGCTTTCTCTTTTTCTGCTCCGCGCCTTCTTCTTTTATGAATTCTTTGTATGAAATCGAATTTGGTTTGCGTTCAATTTCGTCTTCTACGAACATAACGCCACCTGAACAACATGATACTCCGTGCATAACCGTGTCTCCTTTCATGCTCTAAACATGAACAGAATACAGATTCGCACCCGTTTTTTCAAAAATTATGGTTACTGCAGTGCAATAATTAAGTGACGCGGCGCGATAATTTAGGCGACCTTATTCCAGCACAAAATCGATCGTCGAGACAACACGAACAGTCTTATAGCGTTGATTTTGCTCAGAAACATACTGGACCGGATCACGCGGCAGAATCTGAAAAACACCTTGATAAGCACTCTTAATTCCTCCCACAGAGGCACCTGAATCTTTCGCGAACTGTCCCGCACTTTCCCGCGCATTTTTCACCGCTTCTTCCAGCATAGACGGTTTAATCGCATTCAGATCGGTAAAGATATATGTCGGCGGCTGCATATTCGTCAGGCTCACATTCTGGCGTAGCAACGTCCCAAGCTCGGCCAGCCCCTTGCTCACCTTATCAAGCGCGCCGCTGCGCACAACAATTTGTTGCGTAATGATATAACGCCCCTTTTCGAGATTATCAGGGCGATAGGCCTGCGCCAGTAAATCCTGGACCTGCAAGGGCGCAATACCGACTTCATCCCCGCCAAAGCCAAGATAATCCAAATACGTCAAAATTGTTTTCTGATTGGTTTCGATGCTTTGCTGCACTTCATTGAGATTGTTGCCCGTTGCGCTATGGTTCAAAGTCCAGATAGCAAGATCCGCTTCAACATCACGCTCTGCCAAACCCTTTACGGTTACAACACGGTCCGCACTCCGAAACGCCATAAGACCGTTTTGCACAAACCATCCCGCGGTGATAAGCCCTACCATCACAAACAAACCCATAAAGACAAAAACGCCCAGGTTCTCTCCAAGTTTGACTGCTTTTTCGGACATCACAAAAACTCCTTAAGGGAAACATATAAGGCCACTAAACCACTAAACAGTTGAAAAATCCAACGCATAAAAAAAGCCGCCCGGCTAAGGAGCGGCTTTTAAAACTGAATGCTAAGTGTATTAGCCTTCGACAGCCTTCAAATTCGCTGCCGCCTGACGGCCACGATTCTCCTGCTGTTCAAATTCAACTTTTTGCCCCTCATTTAGGCTGCTCATACCCGCCGCTTCCACAGCAGAAATATGAACAAAAACATCATTGCCACCATTATCAGGGACAATAAAGCCAAATCCTTTTGTAGGGTTAAACCATTTTACGGTGCCAGTCTCAGCCATAGTCGTAAGCTCCTCGCTTTAAGTTAGTACAGTTAAATTAGCTCCTTGGGTCGTGTATTCGGGCTAATTCAGTGTAAGAACGCGCGAAGTAGAATAGTCCAAAGAATTACTAAATCCGACTCTATCCAATTTTATCCACAGAGTGCAAGAAAATTTCATTAAAAGCGCAAAAAACGTGAGTCATTTTACTGTTATAACGCAGGAGCCTTAAAGCAGCTAAAGGTTAAAAAGCACCAGCGCAAAAGCCAAAACCATCCCTAAAACCATGGCATTCACACGCCTGACGAGCACAGCCTCAAACATCCGGGAAATCAGGGCAGAGGCTAAAATCATTATCCCGACAAACACCCCCGCCTTCATGATAAAGACAAAAGACTGCACCCCCCCAACCGAAGCCATCCCTAAAAATGTTGTTACAAAAACCGCACAAAACACAAAGCTGGCCGTCATCATAACCATGCACGACGTCACATCAACGATCCGTGATTTCTGAGCACTCCCCTCTTGCTGGGTTTCCAATTCGAAAATAGACAGCGTCATAAAAAAAATCCTCCACAAACACAATAATATTAAAAGCGAACCAGATTCTCCTTATGCAAACAACGCCCCTTCTCACTCATGATAAATTCTATCCATAAAAAACATACGTTCTTTAGAATCGAAGAAGAACTTGTACAAAGTCAAAACCAAGGCTTCGCATCGACGCTGCAATATGTTTTTATAAAACCATGAAACGTCTTTTAGCACCCACCATGATCACCTGGCCGCTTTTATTCGGTATGTTCATGATCATGGTCGGCAATGGCTTACAGGGCACTTTATTGTCGCTGCGCGCTGAACTTGACGGCTTTGCCCTTGCCGCCATCGGTGTCATCATGTCGATGTATTATGTTGGCTATCTCGCGGGCTGGTTTGTGATCCCAAAAATGATCCAATCGGTTGGGCATATTCGTGTTTTCGCCGCTTTCGCCTCCATGGCTTCAACCACGATTTTAATCCAGGGTGTCTTCGTCGATCCCTATATATGGTCAATCGTCAGATTAATGAGCGGCCTCAGCTTCGTTGGCCTGTTTATCGTCGCCGAGAGCTGGCTAAACAACATCGCACCCAACAACCAACGCGGCCAAATCCTCAGCATCTATTTCCTCATCATCAATGCGGGCCTGTTTACAGGGCAATTTCTGATCAATCTCGGCTCCATCGAAACAATGGGCCTGTTTGTGTTGATCTCGATCCTGATTTCACTCTCGCTGCTACCGATCACACTGGCC
>CAYGNI010000100.1:0-6422 GCA_964351195.1 uncultured Micavibrio sp. | reverse complement strand
CCGACTGAAGCCCCAATCATTCGCCTCTTCTTTGGTCACGCTGCCTATATCAACAGTGCGTTGCTTGAAAATGCGGTTATCCGTCAAAAGGCTTTCAAGGTCGGTGAGAAATTTCGGCAACTCCTCGCACCATTCCAGCATGTCATCCATCAACCCCGCAGGCAGATCGCGCGCCACACCGCCGGGACGGAAATAATTGGCGTGCAAACGCGCGCCGCAAACGCGCTCGTAAAACTCCATGCCTTTCTCGCGCTCTTCAAATCCCCACAGCGCAGGCGTAAGAGCCCCAACATCCAAGGCAAATGTCGTGATATTCAAAATATGGTTCAGCACACGGCCAAGCTCACAAAACAATACGCGGATATATTGTGCGCGTTTGGGCGGGGTAATCCCCAAAAGCTTTTCCGTCGCCAATGCAAACGCATGCTCTTGGTTCATCGGCGCAACGTAATCCAACCGATCAAAATATGGCACCGCTTGCATATAGGTTTTATATTCAATTAGCTTCTCTGTGCCACGGTGCAACAGTCCGATATGCGGATCGGCGCGCTCAACAACCTCTCCCTCCATCTCAAGGACCAAACGAAGCACGCCGTGCGCGGCCGGGTGCTGCGGCCCGAAATTCATCGTGAACGGCTTGATCTGCGTTTCTTCGGCAATATCTATGTTTTTCGCATCTGCACTCATTTCAACGCTCTCTTTTGCTTCGCCTTGCGCCAGCCATGCGCCGGAGCATGCTCTGCAATCGCACCTAAATCCTGCCCTTCGGCTTTCTCATCACCCGGTAAGAGCTGATCCTTTTGCACATCGGTCAAGCCTTCCCAAGGCGACAGCGTGTCAAAGCGGCGGAAATCCTGCGTCAGCTTCACAGGCTCATAAACAACGCGCTTCAGCTCCTCATCATAACGAAGCTCCACATACCCGGTCAGCGGGAAATCCTTGCGCTGCGGATGCCCTTCGAACCCGTAATCGGTCAGAATGCGGCGCAGATCGGGATTGCCATCAAAGATAACGCCATACATGTCCCACACTTCACGCTCAAACCACCCGGCAGCCTTGTAAAGATCAACAACGGAAGGCACATGCGTATCTTCCGCGGCCTTCACCTTCACACGGATACGGTGGTTATGCCGCAAAGATAGCAAGCTATAAACGACATCAAAACGCCCCTCGATACGCTCGGGGTAATCCACACCGGCGACATCAATCAAAAGCTGGCACCGGCATTCCTTGTCATCGCGCAAAAATGTCAGCACTTTTTTAAGGGCATCGCTTTTGACCAAAAGCACAAGCTCATCCTTTTCAAAGACATGACCACCCGGCTCAAAAGCACCTTCAAGCGTCTCTTCAATATATTCGGCTAAATCTTTGAGAGCATCAGCGGGCAATTCTAGTATCTTCCCTTTGTATTTTCTTTTGAAGCTGCAACAACCCGTAAACAAGCGCCTCGGCCGTCGGCGGACAACCCGGCACATAAATATCAACCGGTACAATCCGGTCACACCCGCGCACCACGGAGTAGGAATAATGGTAATACCCGCCGCCATTCGCGCAGGACCCCATGGACACAACCCAGCGCGGCTCAGGCATCTGGTCGTAAACCTTGCGCAGCGCGGGCGCCATTTTATTTGTCAAAGTCCCCGCCACAATCATCACATCGGATTGACGCGGGCTTGGGCGTGGAATCATCCCGAAACGGTCGAGGTCATACCGGCTCATATAGGCGTGAATCATCTCCACCGCGCAGCACGCCAGACCAAATGTCATCGGCCACATCGACCCGGTGCGCGCCCAATCAAACAAAGCATCCGCAGAGGTCAAAAGAAACCCTTTCTCCTCCAACGTCTTCGAAATCGCCGCAGGCACAACATCCTGCTCCTCCGGCGGAGGAACCAGCGCATTGGATTTCAAAGCATAATCCGGCGCTTTTATGATTTTTCTATCGTGGCCCATCCAAACCTATTCCCAATCCAGCGCACCTTTGCGCCACTCATAAATAAACCCGACGGTCAAAATGCCCAAAAACACAACCATCGACCAGAACCCAAACAACCCGATAGATCCCAAAGAGACCGCCCAAGGAAATAGGAACGCAATCTCAAGATCGAAAATAATGAACAGCAAACACACCAGATAAAACCGCACATCGAATTTGTTCCGCGCATCCGTAAACGCATCAAACCCGCATTCATACGCGGAAAGCTTCTCTGGATCAGGGTTTTGCTTACCCAGCAACATCGACCCGGCAACCATAGCAACCGAAATCCCTATGGCGATCACCATGAAGATCAAAATCGGTAAATATTCTATGAGAAATGCGTTCGAAGCCATGACAAAGAAATTAGCACCGCGGCTTCAAAAAGAAAACAGGCAATATGCTAAAAAACACAATATTCTAGAGCTTAAACAGAGATCGACCACGCGATTGTATCGCGCCCTAAACCAACCGGCAAAGGCGTGATCTCACCATCCGGTGTCTGGATCTTTGAAACGCCTTGCGCCTCTTTGCGCAGGGTGAAGGTTTTTGAAGACGCCGTAAACCCGTAAAACGCCGGACCGTTATCACATAAAAATGCCTGAAATGCCGCCTGCCCCGAAGAATCGGAGAGATCAGCACCCGCCTCTTCAAACGCCTGCGCATAAAGCTGCGGCGCAATCCCGCCCGTAAAACACCCGGCCGCACACCCGCAATCCGTGGCCTTAACGGTATGCGCGGCGCTATCGGTCCCCGCATAAAATTTCGTGTTTCCAGCTCCGCACGCCGCTGCGCGCAAAGCCTCACGGTCCTCTTCAAATTTCAAAAGCGGCAGGCAAAATAAGTGATATTTCAGCCCCTGCAACAAATCCCCAACCGTATAGAGAAGGTGCTGCGGCGTAATCGAAGCCACAACGTTATCACCCCCGCCCTGAACAAACTCCACCGCCGTTTTCGTCGTCACATGCTCACACGCAATTTTAAGGGCCGGATAAGCATCGCGCAGCCGCGTCATCCGCTCGCGGTAAAAGAAATCTTCCGCGTTGCTGTCTTTGGCAAAATACTCTGCGCCCTTCATGTGGTGCTCCTCACCATGAATACAGAGCACAACGCCGTGATCGGCCATCGCCTGAAACACATCACCCTCAAGCAAATCCATCATCGGCACACCAAAATCCGCGCCCGTCGTGCCGTGCGGTGGATAATATTTACACGCCCGCAAGATTCCGGCCTTCGCCCCCGCCTCAATCATCTTGGCATTCGTATCTTTGGTGATATACAGCGGCACAATGACATCTTCGAACGCATCGCCGCCCGCACCCCCGATCATCTCCAGATAAGCCTCAATCGACCAATATGGCAGGGAGTCCTTCTCAAAGACTTTAGCCACAGGCGGCTTGGTATTCGGCATCGCCAAAACACCCGCGCAGCCCATATCAAGCTGCGATTGAATGATAGGCTCTAAAAGCCCGTCTTGCCGCAGATGTGTGTGAAGATCGTACCAATAAGGAAGTGTAAGCTCTAAGGTCATAAAGTATAGTCTGCCTCAATATTCCTTCTAAAGAAAGACAGTGATTTTAAATGCCACGCATTTAAAATTCTACCGAGCAAGTGCGAGGCGGGCGCCAGCCCGAAAAAACTAGAAAATATCAAAGATATTTTCGAAAAACAGCGCGCCAACCGCGAAGGGCGAAGCCCGTGCGGCAATAAGGCTAGGAGGAGACTGCGATGGCGTTTGTGATATTTAAAAAAAAATTGACTTTTAATAAACATTAGAGTAGTTTCACATTATGACAAATAATGTAATACCGTTGTTCCCTCATGGTGAGGGTGGCCAGCCCCAACCTAATAAACCTCCTAGTGCAGACCCACTGGGAGATGTCAATGCGTTGAAAAATTTAAGTATTTCAGAAATTTTGGACCGCATCTTATCGCTTACCGAACAAGGAATGAGTGAACAAGCACGCAAAGAAATTACTAATGGTGAAATTCAAACACTTGCCAATCCACTAGACATACTTAGCTTTACCCAGCCAAGTTTACAGAAACTCGGCTTCCCCGACAATGCCATTAAAATGATATTATTATTTCAGGCACTAGATATCCTTAAAAGAGAAGCGACCCCAGCTAACGTAAATTTTTCTGATAAAATAACTACAGTACTCGACCATATTGAACCACTCTTCCAAGGACTTAGAAACGAAGAGTTTTGGGTTTTTTACCTGGATAGAGGTTACAATCTAATAGCGAAAAAACATCATCAAACTGGCACTCGGGATGATGTAGATGTCGACGTCGATGAAATAATTAAATGTGCAGAAAACTTTAAAGCAGCCGCCATAGTAGTTGCACATAACCATCCTAAGGGACCTACAAGGCCTAGTGAAGAAGACATAAGTCTGACTGCCGCTTTTTTAAAAAAATGTAGGGAAGCAGGCATTAAACTTGCTGACCATTTCGTTGTTTCAAGCTCTGGTGTTCCATTTACAAGTATAAGAGAGCATGTAAGAGAAAATGGAGAATGGCTCGGAGTGCTACTTCAACAGATGTTTCCCACACAGAAGCCTACTGATGAAGAATTTACAGAAGCGCTAAATAAAATCAGAGAACAAGGCAAAATAGATGTAGATGAGGGCCTTATTGGAATAGCATTCGATAGGCAATATAATTAATATTCGGAAAACGATACAGCTGCTGTTTGTGTGAAAGCCTTACCACAAATGGCGCGCCAATCCGCGAAGGGCGAAGCCCGTGCGGCAATAAAGCAACGAACGCCATTGAAGAAAACTTTCGGGCATAAAAGCCTTATCTCAAATGGCGCGAGTGACGAGACTTGAACTCGCGGCCTCCGCCGTGACAGGGCGGCGCTCTAACCAACTGAGCTACACCCGCGCATTTGAGGTGAGTTTTAATATCAATATATATGCTGGGCTGTCAACGCCGTTTTATCAAAACTTAGACTAAAAAAGCATCAGCGGGCTTACAATCAAGCCCCAGTGCCTGCGCGACCGCGCTATGCGTGATTTTCCCGTCACAGACATTCAAACCATTGAGAAAATTAGGATTACCGGCCAGCGCCTGTTTCCAGCCCTTATCCGCCAGCTCAAGCGCATAGGGCAAAACCGAGTGATTGAGCGCCAAAGCAGAGGTCAGCGGCACAGCCCCCGGCATATTCGCAACGCAATAATGCACAACATTATCAATCACATAAGTCGGCTTATCATGCGTCGTCGCCTTCGATGTCTCCGCACAGCCCCCCTGATCAATCGCAATATCAACAAACACAGTCCCCGGAATCATCGTCGAAAGCATAGGCTTGGTCACAAGCTGCGGCGCGCTCGCCCCGGGAATAAGCACCGCCCCGATCACAAGGTCAGACTGCGTTAAGGCCCGCTCCAAAGTATCAGCATTGGAATAGACGATATTCGCCCGGCCAATAAAATATTCATCCAGGAATCGCATCCGCGCATTGGATTTCTCTAAAATCGTCACATTCGCGCCAAGCCCTGTCGCCATCTGCGCCGCATGAAACCCTGCCGTGCCGCCGCCCAAAATCAGGACCTCTGCGGGTTTAACCCCCGGCACGCCGCCAATCAAACGCCCCGTTCCGCCAAGATGTTTCTGAAGATGATACGCCCCGACCTGCACCGAAAGCCGCCCAGCGATCTCGCTCATCGGCTGGAGCAAAGGAAGGCTCCGCCCGTCCTTACCCGTCACGGTTTCATACGCCACCGCCACGCATCCAGAATCCATAAGCGCCTTTGCCTGCGGTTTATCCGCCGCCAGATGCAAATAGGTAAATAGCACCTGCCCCTCACGCAGCATCTTGCATTCCTCGGGCTGCGGCTCTTTGACCTTCACGATCATATCGGCCTTTTTGAAAACATCCGCCGCGCTCTTCACAATCGTAGCGCCCACGCTCTTATATAGTGCATCGGTAAAGTTAATCGCCGCCCCGGCCCCGGTTTCAAACAAAACCTCGTGCCCGTGCCGAACAAGCTCCTTCACAGAGGACGGCACCAAACCAACCCTGTGCTCTAACGTCTTAATTTCCTTGGGAACACCGATAATCATGTTTTATTTTAACACGTTACGACGCTTTATCCTACACGCATCGCAGCAAATTAAGAACCAATCCCGCCCATCGCGATATATTTGATTTCGAGGAATTCATCGAGCCCGTATTTCGAACCTTCGCGGCCCGTGCCGGAATGCTTCACCCCGCCAAACGGCGCGGCTTCGTTGGAAATCGCGCCCGTATTCACCCCGGCCATACCGTATTCCAGCGCCTCTGCGACGCGCCAAACCCGGCCAATATCGCGGGAATAAAAATATGACGCAAGCCCGTAAATCGTATTATTGGATTTTTCGATAACCTCGTTCTCATCCTTGAATTTAAAAATCGCCGCGACAGGGCCGAAAGTCTCTTCCTCCGCGACCTTCATGT
>CAYGNI010000099.1:2373-6641 GCA_964351195.1 uncultured Micavibrio sp. | reverse complement strand
GGCATCACAACTGGCATCAGCGGTGCCAATAGCTTGAAAGATTTTGTGCAGCGCATGGTCAATCAACACTCTCAGGAACTTATTTTGATTTCCGCCAGATTGGAAGACGAAGAAGTTCTACAGGACGTTTTACAACAACAGCTCCTTAATGAATCTGGCGTAAACATCGACGAAGAGCTTGGAAATTTGATTGTTGTGCAAACGGCGTATGCGGCAGCAGCCCGGGTCGTTACGGCTGTGGATCAGATGTTTGAGGAATTACTAAATTCAGTGCGGTAAATTTTAAAATGCACGGAAAGGAAAAACGATGACAGGTATTTCAACATTAGCTCAAGCCTTAGGCCAAATTGACCGCTTGAAGGACCAGCAGTTTTTATTCGATTCCCTCAGCAATCAGCTGGCCACGGGTAAGAAAACACAAAAATTTTCCGGTCTTGGTAATGATATTCTGTCGCTCCAACGCGCGCGCGCCAATTTTGCCACGCTGGAAACATACACAAGCAACATTACGAATGCGGATCGCCGCATGAAGCTAACCTTGAATGCGATCGAAAAATTCAAAACCCAAGCCGAAAACTTTGCCGGCGCGCTGGTCACATTTTCACAGCAAAGCTTTCATCAACAAGGCAATATCGTTTATTATGATGATCCTGCAACGCTGGATGTTGTCGAACAAATTCCCCTTGGAACTGATTCCCCATTGCCCGATGTCGATCTCCAGGGCCTGCGTGATCTGGCTGCTAGCACATATGACTTTCTGGTCGATTTGCTCAATACCCAAGATGGCGATCGTTATCTCTTAAGCGGCGCAGATTCCCTAACGCAGCCATTGGTTGATGCTGGCCTTCTGGACTCCGCAATCTCTAGTCAGATTGCAAGCTGGAAATCAGGCACGATTACCAATGATCAACTCATCGCCGACCTCACAGATCGCACCGTTGCCGACGGGAATATTGATGCCATTACCGATAGCGTCATCGGCTACTCCGCGACCCTAAGCGCCAATCAACAGGGTAAAATCTATGTCCGCGTCGATGAAAAATCAGAAATTGATTATACCGTGCTCGCGAATAACGCAGGCTTCAGGGATGTTTTGGTCGCACTGTCATATTTCAAAAACGAAAGCCTGCCTCCAGTTGTTGACGAGGTAGAAATTGATGGAACAACCGGCTTGCCGAATGTTTTGACTGAGGGAGCGCCGGGGGCTGATATCGATGAAATGAAAGACAACTTCTTTGCTGTCTTTAACAATTTAGTTGGCATGGTGAACACCGCAATCGATACAATCGATTCACAACAATTCAAAATCGAAAGCGCACGCGCGCAGATTGACGAAATCAAACAATCTCACCAGCAGGAACAGGCCATCTTACAAGACACGATTGATGAAGTTGAAAATGTTGATCTCAATGAAGTTGCGGTCAAGCTAAACAGCCTTCAAATCCAGCTTGATGCGTCTTACCGCATTACGGCAAGACTGCAGGACCTCAGCCTTGTGAACTTTATATAATAGAGGCTTAAGCCTTTTCTTGAACAAGCAATTGCTGCGGTCCATCACCTAGAAATTTCACATTCAATGCCTCCCGTCCGTCAGGAAGAGTATTGATCAGCGTTTGAATCGCCTCTTCGAAAGACGCATTGGAATCAACACGGGATGTGATCGTGTAATCATACGTGACATCCCAGACAAGCGTTACCCCAGCCTGCTGACTCCACTGATCAAGTGTTTCTTTCAAGCTTGTATTCTCATGCGCTGACCACTTCGCAGTGCTTTGCGGTTGCTGAGAGCTGCCAGACAGACCAAGAATTTGTGTAGCGTCATTGGCGGCAGACGCCAGTTTTTGTAAAACGCCATCAGGCTGCGTGTTCTGTTGCTCCGCACCCGGATCGACTACGTTGATGCGCCGCACATCGCGCTCTCTGCTGACGGGTGTCGTGCTCCACTCGATCGTCTCTTCTTCCGCTGTACCCGCCGCTGGTTTTATATCCTGCATACGGAAATATGAATCCGTATTGGTGCTCGCCAAAGTCCCGTCACTCATAGGTTCCTGGAAAAAAGAAGGCTCGGCGCTGGCGGTATCGGGAACATAAATCAGAACCATTTTACCGCGCACACGCAGCGCATAATTAAACTCCTGTATCATCCCTTGAACGACTTCATTCCAGGGCTTTCCCCCTGTCCAGGATACGCGGTATCCGGGGTTTACGTTCTCACCGAATGAAAAGGCGAAATTTGCCGGAACGATTTGGCGCAGCGCCAGAGCCAGCGGCACATCACTGCCAAATCCTTGCACAATTTCATAAGTGCCCGGTGCTTCAGAGGGGGGCACAGACCATGGGCGTTGGCCCTGCGAGGCTTGTGGACGTGTCGCAAATAAAGGCTCATCCTTAGTAACCGCTAAATCCTGTTGCTCTGGAAAACTGGAGATTGTAAGCGCAGAAGAAGGCGCATCATCGGGCATTATAACTTTAGTATCAGTGGGCATGCGCGGTGGCATCTTAAGTGTTTCTGGTGTTTCCATCATCGGCTCAGCCATAACTTTTTCGGCCATGGGGGCTGGTGTTTCAAGTGCCGTAGGCGGGGATGCATAACGCGGGCTGACCGGCTCGGGTGTTTTTGATACCCGCTTAATCTGCATAACCGGTTCCGGCTGCGTATTTATAGGTTCAGCAAATTTAGGTTCAGCCATTTTCTTCATTTTAATCGGCGGCAACATTGGCGGTTCTTCGGGCGCTGCGCTCTCTTCGTCAACGGGCATTGGGGCCGCAGGCAAGACTTCAATCGATGACGAAGACGATGGCGATGAAGGCTCATCATCCATCATCGGCGGCATGGTTTCATCTTGCGCCGGTACCCACTGAAAGCCCGCCTGCGTGCTGGTCGCAGTCAACACCACGACCAAAAGCGCGAACAGCATCAAAGTTGTCTTTTTCGGAATCGTTTTTGAAATAAATCTCAAAGCCATAAAAAACCTTCACATGAAACAGATTTGGAATATGTGAACATTAATGGGCAGCCCATTAAAACACAAGTATTTCAGGAGTCTTTTTGAACAAAATCGGCGCAGAAATATTCTTAACCGTAATCAACAAAGCGCTTACGTTGAGAAGACAACAAGCCCGGGCGATCAACGCCCACCATCCAGGCTCTAAAATTGCGCATAGCCGCCGGTACGGTCAATCCTTTACGCTCAAGATAACGGAATAAAATCAAGGACAAAGCCATCAAAAACAGCGTAATAGGGCGGAAATAAACCAGCAAAAGGGGCAACGGCAAGGCAGAACGTGAATCAAAGGCAAAGAACCGGACAACTTGCATGGAATTACGCCAATGCCAATTCAGCTTATCCTTAATATCTTCAATTATTTGCGCTTGTTGCGACATAGACAGACCCTCTTTTTTATTATCTCTCAATTATACGACAAAATTGCCAAAAAGAGAAATAAATGAGGCTATTAAGTGCCTGTGCTGGATGCCAGCAAGAGGTAATGACGCCTGTCAATAAGGCCCTGCTCATACACAATTTCGGCAGATTTCTGCATGGTTTGGCCGTATTGACTAATCATCCGCTGGATTTCGTTTGGCCATTCGGTGAAATGCATATCCATCAGCTTTTCACGCACATCATCGGGGAATTTCATCCATTCCCGTACACCCACGCGCCCTCCGCCGACGCGCGGTACAAGCGCCTGCGTAACAATAAGCCGTATAGTCTCCATCAACGCAATCGCGCGTTCTTCCCGCTCGCCCATGTCATAGGTCGAAAGTAGACGTTGAATAGTATTCGAAACCCCGGTCGTATGCGTTGTGGTATAAACCGCATGCCCCGTCTGCGCGGCTTCAATAGAGGCATTGATGGTCTCGCGGTCGCGCGATTCCCCAACCAAAATAACCTCCGGTTTCCGGCGCAAAGCATTCCTCACCCCATGCGCAAAATCAGGCAAATGACGTGGAATTTCAGATTGCGAGACAAGTGAGCGCGGACTTTGTATCGCGTCATAAACATATTCGATCGGCGCTTCATAAGTCAGCATCTTGCCGCATCCGTGCGGACGCTCCAAAAGCATGCGGTTTCCCGCTGCCAGCAATGTTGTCTTCCCCGAGCCAGTAGGCCCGGTAATAATCACAATACCCTGGCGCGGCGCCCAGGCGTCAATGATCTCCTGCTCAATCTTCAAGTCCTTCATCGTTGGCGGTTCACTAGGCAGAACTCGCATCGTAATCTGCGCAGAATCTCGCCCGCGCGAGAGGATAGCGGTAATGTTCA
>CAYGNI010000099.1:0-2363 GCA_964351195.1 uncultured Micavibrio sp. | reverse complement strand
GTAATATTGACACGAAAACGAATACGCGTGTAACGATCAGGACGAATTTCATACGACACGTCTAAATCTCTGGCCGAGGCCAGCCGCGCTGCCGCTTCCGGCCCGTAAATTTTGGTCAGCATCACGGCCATATCCGCCGCATCAATATTGCGGAATGTTGCCGGATAAAGCGTACCGTGAATTTCGTTATAGGCCGGGCGGTCCGTCTGGATCGTAATATCCGAAGAGTTTTGCTTCACGCACCACAAAAGGAAATCATCAATATGCTCTTCCTGAAAACGATCGGGTTCGTTGGGCCAGGTTTCTGCGAAATTATCCGCGTCTTTAAGGAGACTTATCGGCTTGCGGGCTGCCATTCATCAAATCCTGTCATGAGTTGCGGGCGTCCCGTAATCTGCACTGCGCGGTCCCCAATGCGCATCTCGTCTCCACCGCCGGTCACGCCGCGATCGGTCAGAAGAGAGAAGGGTGCAGAAATCATCCCCTGAGACAGCAAAAGCCGGTAACGGATCATGCCCTGAAAATCAGCGTTCAAAAGATTAAGGTCTTCTTCGAAAATTTCATCGGCCTGACGTACGCCTTCTTCCCAGCCTTTATTGACCTGCTCAATCCAGATCGCACGTTCTTCGGCATTTTCCGGACGCAGAATATCAGGCGGCGGATCAACATTGCCGTATTCGCGCTCAAGATATGTGCGCCAATTGCGCGGCGCAGAAACAATCCGTGCGTTATTCACGATATTGTAAATACGGTCAGATACAGCGGCTTCTTGTCCGTCTGTTTCGATGATCATCGCATTAATGCCCTCACTGACGATTGGCGGCTCAATCAAAAGCCCTGAAGGCGCAGGGATCAGAAGACTGCTGAAATCAAAAACTTTATCAAGATAACGGGCTCGCTGTTCAATTTCCTGACGAATTTCATAGGTCCGCCAAGCTAAACCCGCCCGTGCGCCATAAGATACCGCCGCTTCGACCACCGCATCTCTTCGGATATTCAATGGCAAACCATCTTCAGCTTTGACGGTCTCATTTTCTTTTTGGATATTTTCAATCTCGCGCAGGCTAAGCGGTTTACGTGCTGCAGCGCTGCCGTCATCCCGCCCAATATCCAAAATACCAACATATTCCGCATGAGCAGACATAGGCGCCATAAACGCCAAACTACTTAAAAGAGTAAAACTAACAACGCTAAGCAGTAGGGGTCTCATGTTTTATCCCCCCGAGCCCGTATTCGGTGGATAATGAACTTCGATCAAACGGCGCGCTGCATCAACTTTGATATCACCGCGCTGACCAAGCTGTAGTCCCAGATCTCTGAGCACATCAATCACCGGACGGTTTTCAATATCAAGGGAAACAACAATCGGATTAGGTGGTGCCTTCCCGACGCTCTGGAAGTCATATCCCGCGCGGTCCGCAAGAGTTTCAGTGATTGGCTCAACAGGTCCAACCCAGTTTACTGTAATGGCGCGCCGAAGTTCCGCAGGCGCGTCACCAACAGGATTCACACTCGCTGCAGGGGTTCTTGTATGTTCAACAGCCGCCAATGTCTGAAGCGCGCTGGAAGCACGATCCGCGGCATTCGCCAGCATTGCCGAAACCTTATCAGGCTCCGCGACAAGCTGTGGATGCTTGTTGCTGTGATGGGTCGTGCTATCGCACGCGGCGATAAAACCCGCGATGATCAAAAGGCACAAAAGAGATGAAATACGAATCATAGTGACGCAAACCTTATTAAGGAACCCTTCTTTTCAGAGTAGAGCGTGGCCATTCAACGCGCAAGTTATGCGAGCATATCAAAAGCACTTGCCCCCAATTTTAGTGGCCCTGATTTTACCGGCCATTCCTGACCAGACCGTTTTCTTTCAAAATATCAATAACCTTGCTTTTATAACGTGTCCCGTGAATTGGCGTGCGCGAATGGTAATGCGCAATGGCCTGAGACAGGCTACCAGTTTCCTGTAAGTGGCTGTTCAAAATCCAAGCCGACACACCTACATTGGTACAGGCATCATCGCGCACCCACTTGCGCGCCGTGCTTTCACTGACGCCCCATTTCTGAGACAGCTCCGGCAGCCATATCGTATTAATCTGCATTGGCCCCAAATCATATGTACCGTTGGTATTACGCACTTCCTGCCCGACTTTCCCGCCCTCGGCTTTATAAATCCCAACGAGCACAGCCGGCGGCACAGAATAGGTCTGCGACGCGAGCATCAAACAGGCAGCAAGAACTTTACTGGTGGCCATAACCATATTTTACAATTTCCTATACGTAAAAGGCAAGTAACTAAGAAAAACTCCACGCTTATTCTGATTTTTTGAAGAACGACATGGGGCTGCCTCCGCCATCGCCACTTT
>CAYGNI010000098.1:0-6679 GCA_964351195.1 uncultured Micavibrio sp. | reverse complement strand
GAAGCTCCCCTACTCCCACCTCATTTCACAGGTGATTTTACGATCCCAGTCCCAAGCGGTATATTCACCGCAAAACCTTGGTCACTTTGGCCTTGCGCTGACGAAATATGCGCATTTCACCTCCCCTATTCGCCGTTATGCGGATTTGCTCGTGCATCGCTCGCTAATTAAGGCTTACGGGCTTGGGGATGGCGGAATTGATGAGGGGGAAATTGCACGGCTCGAAGAGACTTGTATGCATATTTCCACCACGGAGCGCACATCCATGGAAGCCGAGCGCAGCGCGGTTGACCGGTTTACAGCGGCTTATTTATCCGACCATGTCGGTGCGACCTTTGAAGGGCGGATCAACGGGGTGACCCGCTTTGGATTGTTTGTAACGCTTAAGGAAAGCGGTGCGGACGGAATTGTACCGATGCGCTCTTTAAAGAATGATTTTTACATTCATGACGAAGACCAGCACGCTTTGATTGGCAAGCGGACACGCACGATCTTTCGCCTTGGAGCGGATGTCACCGTGAAGCTCAAGGAAGCTGACGGTTTGACGGGCTCAACCGTGTTAGAAATGGCGGGGGATAGCGTCAATGGCGCGGATATTCCGGGGCTGGTGTTTAAGGGTAAGCGCAGCTCTGAGCGTGGTCCCGGTGGTGGTTCTGGGCCTCGCCGGGGTCCTCCAAAAGGACCGAAAGGTGATAAAAAGGGACCTACCGGTTTCAAAAAGGGAAAACGGCGTCGATAATTTCTTGACACATGCCCGGAAACCTTGCATAAACGCGTTTCAGAATATTTGAAGGAATTTGCAAAATGGCAGCAAAAAGCAAAAAACGTCTCAAAGTCCGTCTTGAAAGCGAAGCTGGAACAGGCTTTCGCTACTATGCTGTGCGCAATACGTCGGCGGAATACAAGATTCGTAAGAAAAAATATGATCCTTGGGCAACCAATGAAAAAACAGGAAACCGCGGGGCGCATGTCTGGTTCGTAGAGAAAAAGATGCCGCCATCGAAGAAAAACTAGGTTTTTCGTATACTGTTTACCAAAGCGCCCTTCGAAAGATCGGCGCTTTTTTTGTCGCCGGGAAAGACCATGATATGAAGATTTTTAAAGATAAGAATAAATACATTTTAGATTACACTCCCGACACGGCGATTCCCCGCCGGATGTGGGATTACATCTGGATGGTTGTGAAGCGTAATCCACGTATGTGGGTGCTTTTCATTGTTATGGACCTTTTGCATGCCATCCGTTATCCGCTTGCCTTTTTGCTGGTTGGTATGACGATCGATTCTCTGGACGGACTGGACGCGCAATCACAACTGCCATCTCATACTTGGACGTATGTCTGGTTAATTTTTGCCGTGCTTTTCATTGGTGAGATGGCGCATCTGCTAACACATTACTGGTTCTTTGATTGGTGGAAACGCGCAAGAGCGGAGCTGCGCAGTGATCTCTTTGCCTATGCGCTTGAGCATTCCTTTACCTATTTTCAAAACCACTTTGCAGGGTCTTTGGCTCGCAAAGTGTCCGAGGGCGTAGCACGCGGTTTGGATTTTTCGGAGCAAGCGCGGTGGCAGATTTTAATGCCTTTGGTCAGTATGACGGCTTCGGGCGTGGTTTTATTTCAGGTTTCGAGCATTTTTGGGGCGATTGTTTGCCTGTTTGTTTTTATCATTCTAACGCCGGTTTTGCTGAATCTGCGTAAACTAACAGAGCAATCTCGCAAATACGCCGATTTGTGTTCAGACGTTACAGGGCAAATCGTGGACAGCCTTTCAAACATTGCATCGGTGAAATCTTACGCGCAAGAAGAGCGTGAGATGATGGAGCATACCAAAGTGTCCGAAGTCCAGATGAAAGGCTGGCATAAGCTTTTGCGCACGCATTTGATGGTCGACAACTATAAGCGGATGACGTTTATCATCTTTGGTGGGGGCATGATGGTACTGTGTATTTTCGGATGGCAAAACGAATTTATCAGCTTTGGTGATATGGCGGCTATTATGGGGATTGCGTTCAGCTTTACCGGCAGTGCATGGCATTTAAGCGGCGGGATTATTCACTCCATGGAATCTCTGGGGTATTTGAATGATTCCCTTGGCACACTGATCAAGCCCCATAGTGTCAAAGATGCCGATGATGCCAAAGCGCTGCAGGTTGGTGATGCGAAGATCGAATTCAAGTCCGTTGATTTTGATTATGGCGAGAGCGCGGCTAACACGCCTGTGTTTGAAAAGCTGAATGTTACGATTCCGGCCGGGCAGCGCGTTGGGCTTATTGGGCCTTCGGGCGCGGGGAAATCGACCTTCGTGAATTTGATCCAGCGGTTGTTTGATGTTACAGGCGGGGAGATCTGCATTGACGGGCAGACTATCGCCGACGTTACGCAAAAATCTCTGCGCCGTTCGATTGCGATTATCCCGCAGGACACGGCGCTGTTCCACCGCACGATTGCGGAGAATATTCGCTATGGGCGTCTTGATGCCAGTGACGACGAGGTCTATGAAGCCGCAAAGCGCGCGCATGCGCTGGAGTTCATAGAAGCCCTGCCCCAAGGGTTTGAGACATATGTGGGTGAGCGCGGCGTGAAGCTTTCGGGTGGGCAGCGACAGCGGATTGCGATTGCTCGGGCGGTCCTTAAAAACGCGCCGATCCTGATCTTGGATGAGGCGACGTCGGCGCTGGATAGTGAATCCGAGCATCTCATTCAAGAAAGCCTGTTTGATTTGATGCAGGGAAAGACCGTGATTGCGATTGCGCACCGTTTATCGACGATTGCACATCTCGACAGGCTTCTGGTTGTTGAAGACGGGCACATTATCGAGGATGGAACGCATGCAGAGCTGCTGGAGTATAAAGGCGTTTATGCAAAGCTGTGGGGTATGCAATCGGGTGGGTTTTTAAATCAGTAAGCTAGTCCTCGATTTGGCCGCGTTCGCGGACTTCGATTTCATCGGGGTTGAGTTTGCCGATGTCTTCAAAGACGCAGCAATTGCGGCCTGTGTCTTTGGCTTCGTAAAGCATCCGGTCGGCGCGCTTGAGCGCTTCTTGCACCGTGTGTGGATCGAAGTCAATGATCGCGCCGCCAATGGATGTTGTGATATCGAGCTCACCGCCCGGTGCGGCGCAAGGGATAGGCTCGCTGGCGACGGCGCGGCGCAGACGCTCGGCTACCATATAGGCGCGTTCGGGGCGTACGTCAGGCAGGATAACGGTGAACTCTTCGCCGCCCAAGCGGGCGATCAAATCGGTGGGACGCAGATTGTCTTTTAAGCGTGCGGCAAAGATTTTTAAAATTTCATCGCCAACATCGTGGCCGTGGGTGTCATTGACGCCCTTAAAGTTATCTATATCGACCATCAGAACGGCGAGTGATTTTTTGCTCTCACGGTTTTTTTCCAAAAGCTTTTCGAGGTGGACCTCAAGATAGCGGCGGTTATAGAGCCCGGTCAGGCTGTCGGTTAGGGCCATAGAGAGGCTGATTTCGTACGTGGCGCGCAGGCTTTCCTGAAAACGCTTACGCCGAACCTGAGTGCGCACCCGCGCCAGAAGCTCGTTACGCTCTACAGGGCGCAGGATGTAATCATGCACGCCGATCTCAAGGCCGTGAGCGATGCGCTCCAGGTCTTCTTCATTACCAATCATAACGATGGGAATGTTGCGCGTTTTTTCATTAGAGCGGAAGTGTGAGCAGAGGCGTAAGCCATCTTCGCTATCCATGTTGAGGCTGACGATCAGAAGGTCGAAGTCATGCTTTGAGACTTGCTCCAGCGCTTCGGGGCCGGATTTCACATTCACGATGTGATCGTGGTCTTTTTCCAGCGTATCAGAGATTTTCTTTTGCTCAAAACCTTTGTCCTCGACCACAAGAATGCGTGCATTTTCAGCCGATTGCGACATAGCGCTGGCTGAGCTTTCGACAACGCCTAGCTGGTTTGCGGTGTTTTCACGCACGCGCCATTCATCGGTCGACATTTTCAGGCGCACCAGTGATCTGACACGCGCCATTAGCGCAGTGTCGTTGATCGGTTTAGAAAGAAAATCATCAGCGCCGGCTTCGAGGCCGCGGACCTTATCAGCGACATCGGTTAATGCGGTCACCATCACAACAGGGATATGAGCGGATTGCGGATTTTCCTTGATCCTTTTACACACTTCAAAACCATCCATACCCGGCATCATAATATCGAGCAGAATAATATCGGGGCTTTGATGCTCAACTTTTTCGAGGGCTTCCATACCGCTTGTCGCGGTCAGGACCTCATAATATTCCGCGCTAAGCTTGGCTTCCAAAAGCTTTACGTTTGGCAATATATCGTCAACGACAAGAACGCGTGCAGACATGTTGGTTTCCCCCCGCTCTTGCCTTAAGGCTTCTGGTCGCCCAGATATTGATTGATTGTTTCCATGAACTTTCCAACTGAGATGGGTTTGGAGATATAATCTTCGCACCCGCCTTCACGGATTTTCTGCTCATCTCCCTTCATGGCAAAGGCCGTTACGGCGATCACGGGAATGTGCTTAAGCTCTTCGTCTTCCTTGAGCCATTTCGTGACATCAAGGCCTGAGACTTCGGGCAGTTGAATATCCATCAAGATCAGATCGGGTTTTTTCTCCCGCGCCAGATCCAGCACGTTTTTGCCATCATATGTTTCGATGGTGTTGATGCCGTGCGCTTCCAGAAGGTCGTGGAAGAGCTTCATGTTTAATTCGTTATCTTCGACAATGAGAACTGTTTTTGTCATGTGTTTCAATTTGCTAAGCAGTGATGTTTTTCTTTAAGGAGTCTACAGGTTTTAGGCGGCAATGAGAATAGCTTTTATTGTTTTGATACGGCCTGATTGCAGGCATTTTCGACCGGTTCCAGCGCGATGAGGTTCTGGCGGATGGTAAAATCGTCATATTCGATTCGCATATTGGATATCACACTGTTTTCACGTAAGTTTACGGTCATCTCGTAATCTGAGGTTTCAGACGCGTCCTTTAGGGGGAAGAACGCCAGGCGCACTTCTCTAGCCGGGCCTTTCAGAAGAGCCTTATCTATATTGGGCATGTCTTCATATTGTTCTTCTATTTTTTTACCGATGAAGCTGTTGATTTCAACCGCGCCCTCATCATCGCTGCCATCGAAGATTACCGCGTTGTAGAATTTCTCGCCTTCTTTCATTTTTCGCACCAACTCCATGTTATGTGCGACAGGGTAGAGTGTCCCTTTGGGCAGGTCGTAAGTCAGATCCTTTGGTATTGTATATTCCGCAAGTCCCGCATGATCGTCATCTACGTTAGAAACACCACGGACCTCCTCAATGACCTTGCCGTTATGCTTGCGCTGTGAGGAGAAGCTCAGCATTTTGCCGTCATAATTTTCAAAGACGGAAAAATCACTGGTAATGCGCAAAGGCGTGCTGTCGGTGTATTCATACAACAAATTGAAGCGATGGTTTGAATTCCAACCATCGCAATCGGCAGCCCATTCGTAATACATTTGCCCGGAGATGTTGATGATTTGCGACCCGCTGCGCGCCTCTTCGAGTGATATCTCGTACAACGCTTTATGTGGCTCAAACCCGGACATTGCGTCTTTTTTGGACACTCCCTGAAAGATTTCAAGGGCCTGCACAATTTTCACCGGGAATAAAAGTGCAACGAGGATCAAGCAGATAAGGGGCAATGACTTCATGCATACAATCTAACGCATTGGCCTTGTAACAACAAGGAAGAAGGCGGGCGGAAAAGTGTGCCGCATAGGAATAGGCAAAAACGATCTAGTTTTACGTAATTTTGATGGTGCGCGGCATTTTTTTCTCTTATAAAGATGCTTTAACCATATGATTTTAAATGATTTTATGATTTTTGAAACTGGCACGGCGTTCGCAACGTTTGTTATTGTACAAAAAAATTGAAAGGGTAGTAATAAAATGGCTTTTGATGCTTTTCACAGCACAGAACCTTCGGATACACACCTTAGTGAGCAGAGCTTTGAGCTGACGCGCGCCGAGGGGTTTTTGAACGGTGATGATGATATTTTTGATGTTTTGGCTAAGCAAAGTCGGCGTTATAGCGATGACGACATGCTCAAGCACGCCATGAAGGAAACGGTTGCTTTGCTCAAACAAGCGAAGTTCAAACTTGAAAAGCAATCTGCGCGCATTCAAAAACTTGAGAGCGAGAGCATGACTGATGAGCTTACCGGCATGATGAATCGCAAGGCTTTTGTTTCTTCTCTTAAAAGAGAGCTGGACCGTATTTACCGCGCGCCAGATCAAAAAGGTGTTTTCATTACGATAGAGCTGGAAAACCTGGGTGCGATCCAAACGCAGCATGGAAGCCTTGCAGGCCGCACTGCTTTGAAGCTTTTGGCCAAGAATATTACGCAGGAAGCCAGAACGATGGATATTACTGGCCGCATCAAAGACAACGAGTTTTCGATGATCCTTATGAATACGAATCGTGACGAAATTTTATCGCGGGTTCAGACGCTGAACTTCCGATTGAACAAACTCTCTTTTATATGGAAGAACAAGGAGATCCATCTGCATGTTAGTCTTTCGATGAAGGGCTATGATAACAACGACAGCGTTGAGCATTTCTTTGCGCCCGAAACGGATGAGAATTCAGAAAGGACTGCTTTGCAGAGTTAATGTTTATATAGAGTTACGCACTGGCCTGTCACCCACCCCACCCC